>DASYUH010000054.1 GCA_036001465.1 Candidatus Polarisedimenticolia bacterium | reverse complement strand
GTTTAGTGCAGCGGCCCCGCGATCTGAATTGCTAATGTCGCGATTTTTCAAGGCGACGAGTGCGGCATCACTTTTGCCTAACAGACTACCGTGAGCCCTCTTCTCGTCGTCGTCGCACGGACAGACGTAAACCGGTACGAGCGGCGGCAGCGGGAGTGCCCAACTTCGCTTTCATCGACGGCCACAACCTCCACCTCGGCATCAAGGACCTCAGGTGGATTGGAGACGCTTCCGCATCTACCTCGGCGAGCACTATGGAAAGATGCCAAGAGGAAGATCGAATACAAAAGCTGAAGGGGCACCCCTTCAGGACAGAACCTGAAAGCGTCCTCGTGATCCTGCACGTCAGCATACCGTCAACGTTGCTTTGTCAAGGACGGTGGCTGCTTTTTCCTTTCTTGACTTCAGCCACGAGTATACTTTCCCATTCGTAGAACCCCGAATGCCGGATGGACGTCCGGGTGTGAAAAAAATTAAGCGGGGGAGACTTAGAGGCCCTCCTCTTCGATCGCTTGAAAGGCTCGTCGTTTGGCCGAAGAGGCTCCGTTCCTGCCTCATCGGGGTCGGCGTCGTAATCCCCCTCATGCCGCCACCGCCGACTCGCCATTTCGAGCAGGAGAGAACGTGCTGATGGGACGAAAGGTTCCCCGCCGCACGGGATCAACGCCGAAGCGCCAGACCAAGCCTTTGCCAGGGGAGCCCTCGCCGCCGGAATCTCCGCACGCCGACGTTCCATCGGAGCCATCAGAGAGAACCGCGTTCCCGATCGTCGGGATCGGCGCCTCCGCCGGCGGCCTGGAGGCCTTCAGCCAGCTTCTAAGAGAACTCCCCACCGACACCGGCATGGCGTTCGTCCTAGTTCAGCACCTGGACCCCAAGCACGAGAGCCAGTTGCCCGAGGTCCTGTCCAGGACTACGGCGATGCCCGTCGTCGCGGTCACCGACCGCCTGCGCGCGGAGCCGGACCACGTCTACGTGATCCCCCCGAACGCCGATATGACGATCGGCGGCGGCACCTTCGCGCTCACCTCCCGCGTCACGGGCGATCGCCACGCGCCGATCGACCACTTCTTCCGCTCGCTCGCGCAAGAGTTGGAAGGCCGCGCGATCGGCCTGGTCCTGTCGGGGACCGGGACGGACGGCACCCTCGGCCTCCGGGCGATCAAGGCGGAGGGCGGCATCACGTTCGTCCAGGACGAGAAATCCGCGAAGTACCCCGGCATGCCCCAGAGCGCGGCCGCGGTCGCCGACTTCGTGCTGCCCCCCGCGGGCATCGCCCGCGAGCTGGCGCGGATCGCTGGCCACCCCTACGTGAACCATGCCGTGCTGTCTGCGGCCGCTCCAGACGAGCCAGAAGGCGGGGGCGATGTCAGCGCCGTCCTCCGTGTCCTGCGCACCGCCACCGGCGTCGATTTCGCGCAGTACAAGCCGGCCAGCGTCCGGCGCCGGATCGCCCGCCGCATGCTCCTGCAGAAGATCGACGACATGGGGGCGTATGTCCGGCACCTCCGGGAGACGCCCGGCGAAGCGCAGGCCCTGCACGACGACATCCTCATCCAGGTAACGGAGTTCTTCCGGGACCCGGAAGGGTTCGAAGCGCTGAGGCGGAGCGTGTTCCCGAGCCTCGTGAAGGAGCTGGCCGCCGACGAGCCCATCCGGATCTGGGTGCCGGGCTGCGCCACCGGCGAAGAGGCGTACTCGCTCGTGATCTCACTGCTGGAGTTCCTCGGGCAGTCGGACCACCACCTGGCGATCCAGATGTTCGGCACCGACCTCAGCACCGCCGCGGTGACCCGGGCCCGGGCCGGGACGTTCCCCGCGGGCATCGAGAACGAGGTCTCCCCCGAGCGGCTGCAGCGGTTCTTCGTCAAGACGGACGGGCGCTATCAGATCAGCAAGGCGATCCGGGACGTCTGCGTCTTCGCGCAGCAGGACCTGACTCGGGATCCGCCGTTCTCGAAACTCAACCTGATCAGCTGCTGCAACGTGCTGATCTATCTCAGCGCCGCGTTGCAGGAGCGCGTCCTCCCGGTCTTCCACTACGCGCTCAAGCCCACCGGCTTCCTGAAGCTCGGTCCCTCTGAGAGCGTCGGCCGGTTTACGAACCTCTTCTCGGCCGTCGACAAGAAGCACAAGATCTACGCGCGGAAGCCGGGGCTGTCGGCCCACCTCGGCTTCCCACTCACCGCAGGCGACCGGGTTGCCGCGCGGGCCGGCGCGCAGCAGGAGGCGGGCTGGAGCGCAGCGGCGATCGAGAAGGAGGCCGACCGCCTCATCCTGGGGCGGTATGCGCCGGCTGGCGTCGTGGTGACCGCCGACATGGAGATCGTGCAGTTCCGCGGTAAGACCGGCCCCTACCTCGAGGCGACGCCGGGGGCGGCGAGCCTCAACCTCTTCAAGATGGCGCGAGAAGGCCTGGGCTCCGGGCTCCGCCAGGCCGTCCAGCGGGCGGCCAAGGACGGTGGCCCGGTGAAGATGGAGGGGCTGCGGGTCAAGACGAACGGCGTGAGCAGGGGGGTCAGCCTCGAGGTGATCCCGATCGGGCCCGCGGAAAGGGCGGAAGGCCGCCACCATCTGATCCTGTTCGTCGAGGCGCGCCCTCCCGTGCCACCGAAACCGGCGCGGGAGCGGGAGCCTCGACCGAAGACGGCTGTCGAGCGCCAAGTGGCCCAGCTCACCCAGGAGCTGGCCGACGCGCACCAGCATCTGCAGTCCATCAGCGAAGAGCACGAGGCGGCCATGGAGGAGCTCCGCGCCGCCGCCGAGGAGGCGCAGTCGAGCAACGAGGAGCTGCAGAGCACGAACGAAGAGCTGGACACCGCCAAGGAGGAGCTGCAGGCGACCAACGAAGAGCTGACCACCGTGAACGACGAGCTGAACAGCCGGAACCTCGAGCTGGGCCAGCTCAGCAGCGACCTCGGCAACCTGCTCATGAGCACCCATGTCCCGATCATCATGGTGGGGTCCGATCTCCGCGTCCGTCGCATGACGCAGGTTACGGAATGGGCCCTCAACGTGGCCCCGGGCGACGTCGGGCGGCCGATCGGGGATCTCAGGCTCAGCGTCGAGGTCCCTGAGTTGGAAGCGCTGCTCAGGGGAGTGATCGAGACCCTGACCGTCCAGGAACGCGAGGTCCAGGCCCGGGATGGCCACTGGTATTCGGTGCGGGTGCGGCCGTACCGGACCACGGACAACAAGATCGATGGCGCGGTGATCTCGTTCATCGACATCGACGCCCTCAAGAGCGCCCTCGATCAGGTGCGGGCGGGGCGTGACCAGGCCCAGGCCATCGTCGAGACGGTGCGCGAGCCGCTCGTGATCCTCGATGCCGACCTCCGCGTGGTGACAGCGAACCGGTCGTTCTACGAGACCTTCCAGGTGGCGGCGCCCGAGACGGAGGGGCGACTGATCTTCGACCTCGGGACCCGCCAGTGGGACATCCCTCGGCTTCGGCATCTGCTGGAGGAGATCCTGCCGCAGGACACCATGCTCGAGGACTTCAAGGTCGAGTACGACTTCGCGTCGATCGGCCGGCGAGCGATGCTGCTCAACGCCCGCCGTGTGCTCCCGGCGGCCGGCCAGCCGGCCCTGATCCTCCTGGCCATCGAAGACGTCAAGAAGGCGAAGCAACTGGAAGAAGAGAAGGAGCTGCGATCCATGCTTGCGGAGAGGGTCGCGGACCTCGAGAAGTTCCATGACGCCACGGTCGATCGCGAGCTAAAAATGATTGAGCTGAGAAAGGAGAATGAAGAACTCAAACAGAAACTCATCGGACTCCAAGCAGGAGAGTCTTCAGGCTCTCACACCTAACGATGTTGTTGGAACAACCGGACGGCCTCGAGGTCGCTTGCAGCCGTGAGGAGGTCATGACCATGACCGACCAGCAGGGCTTGAAGTAGGTCACGGGTCAGCCGTTCATCATAGACCACCAGCGGCCTATCGCCTGGACCGCCGGGACTGAGGCGGGTACAATCCGCCTCGCATGCCGACCCGGTGGGACGCGTCTCGCACCGCGCTAGCGTCGATCGCCGAGGCGGTCGGGCGCACGCCGCTCGTCAGACTGAATCGCGTGGCCGCCGACGTCCGGCCGGAGGTCTTGCTGAAGCTCGAGTGGTACGGCCCCACCGGCAGCCTCAAAGACCGGATCTACCTGCACATGTTCGAGCGCGCCGAG
>DASYUH010000053.1 GCA_036001465.1 Candidatus Polarisedimenticolia bacterium | reverse complement strand
CCACAACGGGTAGAAACGCGGCGCACCGCCAACCGAGGAGCCCCCGATGCGCCGCGCGCCGTCCCACCGCCTCGTTCCGCTGATCGTCGCCGTCCCGGCCATCCTGCTGGGCGCCCTGGCTCTGGCCTTGCCCCGGGGGTCGCCGGCGGCGGCCGAGCCGGACGAGGCGGCGGCGACCCGCCTGCTCCGCTTCCCGACCCTGTCGCGCGATGCGATCGCCTTCGCGTATGCCGGCGATATCTGGAGCGTGCCGCGCGCGGGGGGCGTGGCGCGGGCGATCACCACGGACCCGGGGATCGAGATGTTCCCGCGCTACTCTCCGGACGGAACGATGATCGCCTTCACCGGTCAGTACGACGGCAATCGGGACGTCTACGTCGTGTCCGCCTGGGGGGGCGAGCCGCGGCGCCTGACCTTCTGGGCCGACACCGGCCAGCCGAGCGAGCGGGCCGGGCCGAACAACATGGTGATCGGCTGGACGCCCGACGGAAAGCGGATCCTGTTCCGCTCGCGCCACCAGGCCTGGGAGGACCGCGCCGGGCGGCTGTACACCATCGAGCTCGACGGCGGACTGCCGGAGCCGCTGCCGATGCCCGAGGGCGGTCTCGCCGCCTACTCCCCCGACGGCCGGCGCGTGGTCTACAACCGGATCTGGCTCAACTTCCGCACGTGGAAGCGCTATCGCGGCGGAATGACCCCGAACCTCTGGATCTACGATCTGTCCGGGAACCGGCTCGACAAGCTGACGGAGAACGACAACAGCTCGACCGAGCCGGTCTGGATCGGCGACCGGATCTACTTCACCTCCGACCGCGATCGGACCGGCAACCTGTTCTCGATCGATCCGGCGTCCCGGCAGGTGGCGAAGCTGACCGACCACAAGGAATACGACGTCCGCTGGGCGAGCGGCGGCCCCGGGGGGATCGTCTACGAGAACGGCGGAGACATCTTCTTCTACGATATCGCCGCCTCACGCTCGTCGAAGGTCGCGATTCGCGTGCCCTCCGAGAGGCCGGCGGCGCGCCCCGGGTTCGTCGCGCTGGCGGACAAGATCACCGAGTTCGGCCTGTCGCCGGACGGCAAGCGCGCCTTGTTCGTGGCGCGCGGCGAGGTGCTGACCGTCCCCGCCGAGAAAGGGAACACGCGCAATCTGACCAACTCCTCCGGAGCGCACGATCGGGGGGCCTCATGGTCCCCCGATGGAAAGTGGATCGCCTACCTGTCCGACCGGACCGGCGAGGAGGAGATCTGGATCGCCCCGCAGGACGGCTCCGCGGAGGCGCGCCGCCTGACGACCGACGGCCACTGCTGGCGCTTCGCGCCCCTCTGGTCCCCCGACAGCCGGAAGCTCGCCTTCGCAGACAAGGACCAGAAGCTCTTCTGGGTCGACGCCGCGACCGGCAAGGCGACCCTGGCGGACCAGGCGAAGGAGTTCGAGATCTACGACTACGCCTGGTCTCCGGACAGCCGCTGGCTGGCCTACAACAAGCAGGACCCGGACCAGATGCGCCAGATCTTCCTCTACTCGCTCGACACCGGCAGGGTGACGCGCGTCACCTCCGAGATGAGCGACAGCCGCGCTCCCGTCTTCGATCCGCAGGGGCGCTATCTCTATTTCCTGTCCGACCGCGACCTCAACGCCAGCATCGGGAGGTTCGACCTGTCGTACGTCTACAACAACCTGACGCGCGTGTACGCGCTGACCCTGCGCCGGGATCTGCCGTCGCCGCTGGCCCCCGAATCGGACGAGGTCAAGCCGGGCGGAGCCGGGGAGAAGGCGGAGGACAAGAAGAAGGAGGAGGGCGCCAAGGACGCGGCCAAGGAGGTCCCGCCGCTCCGCATCGACCTGGAGGGAATCGAAGAACGCATCGCCGCTTTCCCGATGGAGCCCGCGACCATGTCGCACCTCGCGGCGGGCAAGACGATCGTCTACTACATGACCGGTCCCTCGCCGACCCTGGGCGGGGCGGGAGGCGGCGACGACGGGCCGAAACAGGCCCTGCACGCCTTCGATCTCGAGAAGCGGAAGGACGCCGTCGTGATCGAAGGGATCGACGAGTACGACCTGTCGGCCGACGGCGCCAGGATCATCTATCACTCGAAGGACAAGTACGGCCTCATCGACGCGAAGCCCGGCACGGCGCCGGCCAAGGTCGGCGACGGAGCCCTGAAGCTGGACGGCATGTCGATGCGCCTCGACCCGCGCGCCGAGTGGCGCCAGATCTTCGACGAGGCCTGGAGGCTGGAGCGCGATTTCTTCTACGTGCCGACCATGCACGGCGTCGACTGGCCGGCGATGAAGCGGAAGTACGGCGTGCTGCTCCCGTACGTCGCCCACCGCGAGTCCCTGACCTTCCTCATCGGCGAGATGATCGGCGAGCTGAACATCGGGCACGCCTACGTCGGGGGCGGAGACGCCCCGAAGGCGAAGACCGTCCCGATCGCGCTGCTCGGCGCGGACTACCGGCTCGATCCGTCGAGCGGCCGGTACCGCATCGATCGGATCCTGGAGGGGCAGAACTGGGTCGACGCGCGCCGCTCGCCGCTCACCGAGCCGGGCGTCGACGTCCGCGCCGGCTCATACATCCTGAAGATCGACGGCGTCGACCTGAAGGCGCCCGGCGTCCCCGACGAGCTCCTGCAGAACAAGACTTCCGGCACCGTGACGCTCACCGTCAGCGGCCGGCCGGACGGGAACGGGGCGCGCCAGGTCACGGTCCGGCCGCTCGCCGACGAGGAGGGGCTGCGCTACTTCGACCGGATCGAGACGAACCGCCGGAAGGTCGACGCGGCGACCGGCGGGAAGGTCGGCTACGTGCACATCCCGAACATGGGGGGGGACGGGCTCAACGAGTTCGTCCGCCAGTACTATCCGCAGATCCGCAAGCAGGGGATGATCATCGACGTGCGCAACAACGGCGGCGGCTTCGTGTCGGAGATGATCCTGGAGCGCCTGCGCCGCGTCCTGGCGGGCATGGGGAACAGCCGCAACGGCGGGGTCGGGACCTACCCCTCGCAGGTGTTCTACGGCCCGATGGTCTGTCTCATCAATCACTACTCGGCGTCCGACGGCGACATCTTTCCCTATTTCTTCAAGAAATACGGTCTCGGCCCGCTCATCGGCACGCGCACCTGGGGCGGCGTGGTCGGCATCCGCGGCTACTCGCCGCTCGTCGACGGCGGCTATGTCACGCGCCCCGAGTTCGGCACGTACGGCCTGGACAACCAGTGGATCATCGAGGGGCACGGCGTCGACCCCGACATCGAGGTGGACAACCGCGACGACCTGGTCGTGAAGGGACAGGACCCGCAGCTGGAGAAGGGGATCGAAGTCGTCCTGGCGGAGATGCGCAAGAGCCCGAAGACGCTGCCGCCGGTGCCGCCGCCTCCGACGAAGAACTAGGAGCCTGCAGAAGCACAGTGCCGGCTCGTTGGAGGGCTACTTCTTCCAGTCGTCGAGGATGCTCTTGCCGAAGGTGAAGCGCGCACCGACCTTCAGGTAGCCGGTCGCCACGGTGCTGTCGTCGACGAACTTGTCGCCGCCGATGTTCTCGTCGCCCGAGAAGGCGAACTGGAGGGTCTGCGTGGTTCCGCCCTGAGCATAGAGGGACACGGCGTCTCCCGTCTTCCATTCGAGCTCGGCGGTCAGCCGGCTCTGCAGGGTGCTCAGGTAGACGATCTCCGGCTGCCCGGGAAACTCGCCGTCGTTGGCGAAGCGGTAGCGATTGCCGGCGAACCCGAGGGCCAGCCGCAGCGCCAGGTCGTCGCGGATCCGATAACCCGCGCTGACCGAGAAGGGCAGCGTCCCGATCAGGGTCCACTTCGGGTTGATCCACCAGACCATTCCGAGGACGGGGAGCGCCAGCCCCTTTCCGAGCTGGTACGTCGCCGCTCCTCCGTACACCAGGGTGATCCACTCGCGGACCTTGTGGGTCCCGAGGAACAGGGCGTAGGGGCGCGCCTTGAGGTCGTGAATGGTGCGATCGTCCTCGGCGAAAGAGCCCCCGGCCGACGCGACGTACAGGTTGCTGTTCTTGCTCAGCCAGACGCCGCTCGCGGCCAGGACGCCGCTGTAGAGCTGGCGCTGCTCGCCGGTCAGGAACGAGATGTTCGGCGTCGAGCGCGAGGCCAGCACGTGGGCGAAGAACTGCGAGCCCCGGTACTTCTTGTCCCAGCGCACGTGAGTCTTGCCGAGCGGGATGTTGGCTGCGAACGACAGCGCGTCCGATCCGTACTCCTCTCCGGGCTGCTCGTCGAACGGCTTGTCCTGGAAGGTCTCGCCGGACAGATCGATCTGCGGCCGGAACAGGCGCAGGTCGATGTCCTCCTGCGCGAAGACGGCGGAGCCGCGGCCGATGAGAACGGACAGCGAAGCCAGGACGAAGCGCGCGGAACGGGACACGTGCGTGGCCACAGCCGCGCATCATACTTCATGGTCCCTCCCGTCGAACCACTGTTGCCGATCCCACCGTGCCGTGGTAGAACGTCCGGGACTTCGCAGCACGGGAGCGGCGCGGTCGGCACCCGATCATCCATCCGCAATTCAGGAGGGCGAACTCGATGAGACGAGCGAGCATGCGCATGGCGCCGGCGTTGGCCTTGTTGTTCTTCGTCGCGGGTCTCATCGGTCCGACGCTCGCTCATGCGGACTCGAAGGGGAACGTGAACTTCATCATCGGCGGGAAGGGGCTCGACAGCGACTGGGAGCCGAACGAGGACCAGGGGGAGTTCGGCGCCGAGGTGACCTGGGGTCCCGCCGACTGGCCGATCGCGTTCGCGACGGACATCCTGGCGTCGAGCGCCGGCGGCGATCTCCTGGGGATCGAAATCAACGATCAGTCTTCGGAGCTGGCCTTCGGCGTGCGCAAGATCTGGGAGGCAGGCCGCGCGCGCCCCTACATCGGCGGTGGCATCGCCAAGATTGACGCGCAAAGGGAAGCGAACGGCGTCACGAACGAGGACTCCACGCTGGGGGGCTGGATCGGTGCCGGCATCTTCTGGCGACTCGGATCGCGCTTCAACATCGGTCTCGCCGCCCGCGTCTCGCGCGGCGAGGTGACGGTGGCCACGACGAAAGGCGAGGCCGGCGGCTCGCACGCCGGACTCATCCTCGGCTGGGGCTGGCCGGCCCAGAAATAGCCTCGAAATCTCCCGGGCCACGACTCGAGGACGGCTTCCGTCCATACGGTGAACTGTGGCAGCGGAACGCCGAGAAACGGCTTGACAGTAAAGGACATTTGGCGTATTAGTCCACGCACAAATCACCCTTCGATTCGTCAGTACGGACGGGGATTTCGCGGCCAGGGGGTTGGTGCAGGCGAGAGCGGTCCACGCAGGTGCCCGGGGGAGTCCAAGGCGTGGATGGCCTTCCTGATGCCATTCCTTGTCATGGGCCGCCAGGTACACGATTGAGACGGTCGGTACGGTGTCCATTATTCTTTCACACATCCCATCCATGCTTCCGCCAACAGGCCAGGAGACACTACGATGAGTGACGTCAGGGGATTGAGAGTCTGTCGCGCGTTCGGACTCTGCGCCGTGCTCGCCTGCTTGATGCTGCTCCTGGCGATGGGCGGCGTGACGCCGGCCTACGCAGACTGCACCGACGACGACGGAGACGGCTACGGATCCCCCGCCAGCGGCGACTGCACCCACCCGGAGCTCGACTGCAATGATTCCTCCGCCAGTATCCATCCCGGGGCGACCGAACTGTGCGACGGCATTGACCAGAACTGCGATGGCAACGACACCGACACCTTCGACGTGGGCGATCCGTGCTGGATCGGCGATCCGTCCGGGTGCTCGTTCGGCGATGCCGGCGGCTGCTGCCTGACGGTTGGCGTCAAGACCTGCACGGACGACCACCTGGCCACCTTCTGCAAGCTCGGTCCGGAGGGCCAGAACCTCCAGTCGACCGAGGGACCCGCGGGGGCCGCGAGCTGTTTCGACGGCCTGGACAACGACTGCGACCTCCTGACCGACCACGAGGAGACCGACTGCCAGACCGCCGAGATCTGCAACGGCTTCGACGATGACAACAACGGCGCCGTCGATGACGGCTTCGGGCTGGGGTCGGCGTGCTCGGTCGGCACAGGCGCCTGCGAGAACTCCGGCACGGTCATCTGCAACGAGACCCATACCGGAACGACCTGCACCGCCACGGCGGGAGCCCCCAAGTCCGAGAACACGCCGCTGACCGGCCGGTGCGTCGACGGCATCGACAACGACTGCGACGGACTCACCGACCTCGCCGACCCCTCCTGCCAGACCGCCGAGAAGTGCGACGGCCTCGACAATGACGGGGACGGCACGGCGGACGAGGATTTCACCGATCTGGGGGACTCGTGCACGGTGGGGGCGGGCATCTGCCAGGCCAGCGGCACCATGATCTGCAGCCCCGACAGGACGGCGACCGTCTGCAGCGCCGTCGCGGGCGTGGCGAGCGTCGAGGGACCGAGCGGAACCACCTGCCACGACACGCTCGACAACGACTGCGACGGCTTCGCCGACGCGCTCGACGCGAGCTGCAGCTCCGCCAACCTGTCGGTCTCCTGCGCCCTGCCGTACACGACCGGGGCAAAGGGCAACGACTGCGGCGGCAAGCAGCAGAGCCGGATCAGCTTCAATGTCACCGGAGGCGGGCCGGCCGCCGTGGTCACGGCCGAGCTTCTGGCGCTCGACGTGAACGGCAACGTCCTGAAGATTCTCACGGTCCAGAACGGCGACATGGCGCAGCTGGCGAGCCGGAAGGATCCCTTCGATTTCAGGGCCGAAAGCAGGACGAACTCCAAGGGGACGGTGCACCAGGTGTTCGCGCCGATCCCTCTCCTGCGCGTCACGGTCCAGGACGGCCAGAACAAGGCCCAGGCGTTCTGCTCCAACATCCCGTACCTCGACGTCCTCGAGCCCTCCGGCACGGTGGTGACGGAGGGGGCGGGCGATACGACGCACGTCCTCGCCGCCATCCCGCTGGTGAACCCGGCCACCCTGCTCATCAAGGTGGACGGCGTCAACGTGGCGACGGCGCTGGGCCTCGACCCGGCGACCGCCTTCCCGGGCGGCCCGTACAGCGGCGACATCACGATCCACGGCGAGACGGTGCACGTCTCGGAGCTGATCGTGCGCAGCGGCGCGGTGGACGTCCTCAGCTCCAACACCGTCTCCCTGGATCTCGAGGGCCTTCCCTGCGGCGGCCACGTGATGGTCGTGGACGGCGACAAGCGGCCCGGCTCCTATCCCGACTTCCCGGCCGCCGTCTGCGTCGTGGACGACCTGCGCGACAAGGGGACCTCGATGTCGTTCAGCATCGACATCACGTCGCCGACCCCCCTCGAGGTCACGTCCGCGGTGCCGACCCCGGTCCAGGGGGAGATCTGCCACGGGCTGCAGATCGCCAGCGCCAGCGTCAACGGGCTGGATCTGCCGACCGCGGGGGCCGTCCTGACCCCCGGTGACGGCGAGGACTCGGGCGACACGTGGAAGCTGGCGATCAACACCGCCCTCGGCCAGACGGACATCGCCCAGGACCTGGCGACTGGGGACGTGGCCCTCGGCACCTTCGACGCCGGCTCGAACCGCCTGGTGGCCGATGCCACCGACGTCCAGGGGAACCGCGCCTTCAAATCGCTGATCTTCGCCACCGGCGACGTCGCGGCCCCGGGTGTCGGCTCGGTCGCCGCCGGCCGGTTCCGGTCCGACCTGCCGGACCAGGTGCGCGGCATGATCCTGAACGGCCTGATCACCGAATCCGGCAGCGTCGACATCCCGAACTCGTTCGTCGTCGGGCTGTCTCCGGCGGCCGTCCAGACGATCGTCACCAAGGGGTGCGAGACGGCGGCGACCATCTTCGTGAACGCCATGCACACCCAGATTCCGAACGGCAAGGTGGTCGACACGCGCGAGGTCAGCGGCGGGTGCTCCTGCAACCCGACCGTCACGACCCGCGTGCAGAGCATCGACATCGACCCGACGGCAATCTCCTGCCCGGTGACGTTCGAGAACGACAAGATCAAGGTCGCCATCAACCTGCCGCCCATGTCGGTCACCCTGCACGCGGGCGGCTCCTGCAAGACGACCGCCAAGGTCTGCATCCCGTTCACCGACATCTGCTCGCCGGGCGTCTGCCTCGCCGAAACGATCGTCGACACCACGTTCTCGATGACGGTGTCCAACATGGGCGTGAAGTTCGACATCACGGAGGGGCAGCTGGAAGGGACCTCCCCCCCGAACCCGCCGACCTCCGGCCACTGCGAGGCGGACCCTAGCATCCTGTGCTCGGCGCCGAGCGACTGCCCCGGCGCTCCCCCCAAGTGCATCGTGGCCACCTTCTCGACGGGCGGGCAGGTGACCGCCGAGGTCAACTGCCTGGCGTCGGTGTGCAACTGGATCCTGGACGGCCTGATCGCCATCAGCAACACGATCTTCGGCACCAGCTTCGACCCGGTCCTGGTCAGCTTCTCGTTCAGCCCCGACTTCACCACCGAGATCGGCGCGAACGAGCCGGACCCGATCGAGCTGGGGGAGATGAAGGTCGATCCCGAGCGCGTCGAGGCGTTCGGCCAGTCGCTGCGCGGTGATCTGGTCGACGTCGAGATCAACCCCAGCGGGCTGCGCGGCAGCCTGACGGGCCAGTTCGCCACGCTGACTCCGGATCCCGGCCAGCCCGAGACGCCGGGGGCCGTGCTCACGCCGGCGCCGCCTCCCGCGCCGCCGGTTCCGGGGGCGGGGAACGCCTTCGTGGTGGTCGCCGACGACACCCTCAACCAGCTGTTCGCCAGCATGACGTCTTCCGGCACGCTGCAGACCGGCTGCCAGAACTCCGGCAAGACGATCGGCGACCTGCTGCCGGCCAACTGCGAGCTTTTGACCGGGTCGACCTCGGGCGCCACGGCCTTCCTGCAGGGCGTCTGCCACGCCATCCGCGGCCACGACTGCGAGGCGCTGCCCGGGGCGACGTCGCCTGTCACCACCGGCGACCAGGCCACCGAGCAGGGGACCTGCCACGGCGTCAAGAGCGACAACTGCCTGGCCATCCCGATCACGACCGGCGGCGGGCTCGGGGCGACCGAAGTCCTCGCCTGCACCACCGCGCAGCTCCTGCACCTGAACATCGGTCTCGCCGCCAGCCAGCCGCTGCTGTTCTGCGTCAAGACCGAGATCCCGCCGCGCCTGTTCATCCAGGACGTCGCCGCGACGCCCGGCGTGGAGACCAAGCTCCGCGTCAACGACCTGGTCGTGGCGATGGTGGTCGACCGGAACGCCAACGGCCTGGACGGCACTCTGGCCTCGACACCGAACTGCTTCGGCACGGGGGCGACCGCCACCGGGGACTGCAACGCGTTCGGGGTGTGCATCGACTTGAACCTCAGGACCAGCCTGCAGTTCGAGACCTGCGCGGACGGCAAGCCGGGACTGACGGCCCACTACCTGGGGCTCGAAGCGCTCAACCGCCGTGCCGGGGTGATCTGCAGCGCCCCGACCGCCACCTCGGACGACGTCATCACGGGAGTGGCGGCCGAGAACAGCACCATCAACGTCCTGGGGACCAAGGTGGACGCCTTCACCCCGCCGGTGTGCGCCAACGGGCTCACGCTGAACGGGTTCGTGAACTTCCTCAATCCGAAGCTGATCGCGGTCGAAACGGACGGTGACACGACGTTCCAGGACTACATCGGCATCACCGGGGACATCGCACCCTGATCGCCGGCAAAGAGATCGAAGGCCCGGCCGCCTGACCGCGGCCGGACCCGTTCCCTGACGGGCTGGCCTCTCCGGATGCGGAAGAGTCGGAGAGGCCAGTCTATTTCGGGGAGCCATACGGAGGACGACGAGCATGCCCCAGACAGCCACAGGACCCCGTCCGGCGCCGTCGGTCCCGCCCGCGCCGGCCGACGCGAAGGGGCGGGCGGCACGCGATCCCCGGGGAGCGGCCGCGCAGAAGAAGCGCTCGTGGTGGAGGACGGTGCTCGCCTGGACCATCCGCCTGGGGATCGTCGCCGTCATCCTGTGGGCCCTGTTCCTCCCCTACCCGTACCAGACCGGCGGCCCGTTCCGCTTCCTGCCGGCGAAGCGCGTCGAGGTGCGCTCCGAAGTCGAAGGCCTGGTGGACACGATCCTGGTGAAGGAAGGCCAGTGGGTCGAGAAGAACCAGAGCCTCGCCACGCTCTCGGGCCGCACCCATCAAAAGAACCTGAAGGCGGCCCAGGCCAAGCTCGACGAGGCCAAGGCGGACCTGCAGCTCCTGAAGGCCGGGGCCCGGCGGGAGGAGATCGAGCGGGCGCGGGCCGACGTGCGCACCGCCGAGACGAGCCTCGCCTGGAGCGGGCCGCGCGCCGATCGCTTCGCCCAGCTGTTCGAGCAGAAGCTGGTGTCCGAGCAGGAGTACGAGAACGCCCTGAGGCAGCGCGACGTCGACAAGGCGATGCTCGAGGAGGCGAAGGCGAACCTGAAGGTCGTCACGAGCGGCGCGCGCCCCGAGCAGGTCAAGGCGGTCCAGGCGGAGATCCGCAGCCTGCAGGCGCTGGTGGACAACTACCGGACCGACGTGCAGCGCACGACGCTGAAGAGCCCGATCGCGGGCTGGGTGGTCACCCCGCGCATCGAGGAGATGGCCGGGACCTACCTGAAGCCGGGGCAGCGCGACCTGGTCGTGCAGATCGAAGACTCCCGGACCATCCGCGCCGAGGTGGAGGTGCCCGAAGAGGACGCGGGGGCCGTGAGCGTGGGGGCCGGGGTGAAGGTCGTCCCGTGGGCCTTCCACGAAGTCACCTTCCACGGCAAGGTCGTCAGCATCGCGCCGGTCGCGGCGAGCAACGCCGCCGAATCGAGCACGGCGACCGTCGTCGGAGCGGGGCAGGGGGGGACGCAGGTCTCGCTGTCCGGCTCTCCGGAGCGGGCCGTGCGCGTGATCACCGAGATCCCGAACCCGGACGGCGTCCTCAAGACCGACATGACGGGGTACGCCAAGATCGCCACGGGCAGGCGTCCGGTCTGGGACGTCCTGTTCCGTCCCATCATCCGCTGGTTCAAGGTGGAAGTCTGGTACTGGATTCCCTGAGCCTTCTGATATGCGCGAGTTCCGCATTCTCTGCCTGACACCTCCGGGGCCGGCCGACCCCGCGGTCGCCGCCGCGGCGTCCCGCGCCGGCGCCCTGGGCGTTCTCGATCTCGAGCTGTGCTTCGACGAGCCGGGTGCCCGCCTCGCCCTCGGCCGGCTGGAGCGCCTGGCCCGCGCGGCCTGCGGCGTGAAGCTCGACGGGACGCGCATCCCCTTTCTCGATGCCATGGCGCGCGCCCTCCCCGACCGGGTGCGCACCGTCATCCTGACCCCCGGCGACCCGGCGCTCCTGGGCCCGCGCATCGGCGCCTGGCGCGCCGCCGGCATCGAGGTCCTCCTGGAGGCGGTGTCCACGGAGGAGGCCGCTCTGGGCGCCGATCTCGGCGTGGACGGCCTCATCGCCAAGGGACACGAGGCGGCCGGCCGCGTGGGCGACGAGACGACCTTCATCCTGCTGCAGCGGCTCCTGACGCGCGGCTCCCTGCCGGTCTTCGCGCAGGGCGGCATCGGGCTGCACACCGCCGCGGCCGCCTGCGCGGGCGGCGCCGCGGGCATCGCGCTCGACGCGCAGCTTCTCCTGACGCGCGAATCGCCCCTGGGGCGCGCCGCGCGCGAGGCGATCGCCCGCATGGACGGCAGCGAGACGACCCTCTTCGGCTCGGCCCTCGGAGAGACCTGGCGCCTGTACGACCGATCCGGCCACGCCCCGTCGGACGACCTGCGCGGGGTCGAGCGCGTCCTTCAGGATGGCGGGCCGGCAAGCGCCGGGCGACTGGCGGACTGGCGGCGGGGGATCGCGGAGCGCGCCGGATGGGACGACCCGAAGCGCCGCGTGATGGTCCTCGGCCAGGACGCGGCGTTCGCCGCGCCTCTCGCGAAGAGCTTCCGGACGGTCGGCGGGGTCGTCGAAGGGATGCGCCGGGCGATCGAGTCGCATGTCAAGGCGGCGGTGGCGCTCAAACCCCTCGAGCTGGGTTCCCCCCTGGCCCGCTCGCACGGGACCCGCTATCCGATCGTGCAGGGACCGATGACGCGCGTGAGCGACACGGCGCCGTTCGCCCTCGAGGTCGCGAAGGGAGGCGGCCTGCCGTTCCTGGCGCTGGCCCTGATGCGGAAGGCCGAGGTGCGCGCGCTGCTCGAGGAGACCCGCCGCGTGCTGGGGGACAGGCCCTGGGGCGTGGGCATCCTCGGCTTCGTGCCGATCGAGCTCCGCCAGGAACAGCTCGACGCGATCGACGAGTTCCATCCTCCCTTCGCGCTGATCGCCGGCGGGCGCCCCGACCAGGCGAGGCGGCTCGAGCGCGACGGCATCGCGACCTACCTGCACGTCCCCTCGCCGGGCCTTCTGAAGCTCTTCCTGGAAGGGGGCTCGCGCCGCTTCGTGTTCGAGGGGCGCGAGTGCGGCGGCCACGTCGGCCCGCGCTCGTCCTTCGTGCTCTGGAACTCGATGGTCGACACGCTTCTCGAGTCGCTCCCCGCCGACCAGCTGGCGGAGTGCCACGTGCTGTTCGCGGCCGGGATCCACGACGCCCTGTCGGCCTCCATGGTGGCGGCCCTGGCGGCCCCCCTGGCCGAGCGCGGCGCGCGCGTCGGCGTGCTCCTCGGCACGGCCTACCTGTTCACCGAGGAGGCGGTCGCGTCGGGCGCCATCGTCCCCGGATTCCAGGAGTCGGCCGTGCGCTGCCGGCGCACCGTCCTCCTGGAGACCGGACCCGGGCACTCGACGCGCTGCGTCGATTCGCCGTTCGCCGCCGCCTTCGAGAGCGAGCGCCGCCGGTTGACGGCCGAGGGCCGCCCGGCCGAGGAGATCCGCAACGCCCTCGAGGCGCTCAATCTGGGACGACTGCGCATCGCCTCCAAGGGGGTCGATCGCCACCCCGGCTTCGGCCGCGACCCGGGCGCCCCGAAGCTCCAGCCGCTGACTCCCGAGGAGCAGCAGGTCCAGGGGATGTTCATGATCGGCCAGGTGGCCGCCCTGCGCGACGCCACCTGCACCATCGAGGCGCTGCACCGGGACGTGTCGGTCGCCTCCACCGCGCGCCTGGCGGAACGTGCCGCTCCGTCCGTCGTCACGGCCGGGGCCGCCACCCGCGAGAAGCCGTCGGACGTTGCCATCGTCGGCATGGCCTGCCTCCTGCCCAAGGCGCCGGGACTGTCCGCGTACTGGGAGAACATCCTCGACAAGGTGGACGCGATCACCGAGGTCCCGGAGGACCGCTGGGACTGGACGCGCTACTTCGACCCCGATCCGAAGGTGCGCGACCGGGTCTACTCGAAGTGGGGCGGCTTCGTGGACGACGTGCCGTTCGACCCGATGCGCTACGGCATGCCGCCCAATTCCCTGTCCTCGATCGAGCCGGTCCAGCTCCTGACGCTCGAGGTGGCGCGCGCCGCCCTCGAGGACGCCGGCTATCTCGACCGCGCCTTCCCGCGGGAGCGCACCTCGGTCATCCTGGGGGCCGGCGGCGGCATCAGCGAATTGGGGAACCTGTACGCCTTCCGGTCGCAGCTCCCGAGCTTCTTCGACGCCCCCATGCCCGAGCTCATGGCGCGCCTCCCGGAGTGGACCGAGGACTCCTTCCCCGGCATCCTGCTCAACGTTGCCGCGGGGCGCGTGGCGAACCGCTTCGATCTCGGCGGCGCCAATTTCACCGTGGACGCCGCCTGCGCCTCGTCGCTCGCGGCCCTCTACCTGGCGGTCAAGGACCTGGAGACCGGCAGCAGCGACATGGCCCTGGCCGGCGGCATCGACACGGCGCAGAACCCGTTCATGTTCCTGTGCTTCAGCAAGACGCGCGCCCACTCGCCGCGCGGCCGCTGCCGCACGTTCGACGAGACCGCCGACGGCATCGTCATCAGCGAAGGGCTCGCGATCCTGGTGCTGAAGCGCCTGGCCGACGCCGAGCGCGACGGCGACCGGATCTACGCCGTGATCAAGTCGATCGCCGCCTCGAGCGACGGGCGCGACAAGGGCCTCACGGCGCCGCGGCCCGAGGGGCAGGCGCGGGCCCTCGATCGCGCCTACGCCAAGGCCGGGTTCTCCCCCGCCACCGTCGGGCTGATCGAAGCGCACGGCACCGGCACGGTCGCCGGCGACCAGGCCGAGGCGACGACCCTGAAGCGCGTCTTCGAGGCGGCGGGAGCCTCCCGCCAGTCGTGCGCCATCGGGTCGGTCAAGTCGATGATCGGCCACACCAAGTGCACCGCCGGCGTGGCCGGCATGGCGAAGGTCGCGCTGGCGCTGTACCACAAGGTCCTGCCGCCTACATTGAATGTGGAGAGGCCGAACGCCACGGCACGCTTCGAGGAGAGTCCGTTCTACGTCAACTCCGAGCTGCGCCCGTGGCTGTCGCCGGCGGCGGGGCACGCCCGCCGTGCCGGCGTGTCGGCGTTCGGATTCGGGGGCACGAACTTCCATGCCGTCCTCGAGGAGCACGCCGACGAGATCGCTCCCGACAGGCCCGCGCTCCGGGAGCGCTCCGCGGCCGAGATCTTCCTGTGGCGCGGCCCGTCGCGGAGGGAGATCGAGGACGGGGTCGGGAGGGTCCAGGCCGCCCTGGGGCGCGGCGCCCGCCCGCAGATGTCCGACCTGTCCTGGACGCTCTGGCGGCGCGCCGCCGAGAGATCGGACCCCACGCTCACGCTCGCCGTCATCGCCTCGTCGGCCGAGGAGCTGGATCGGAAGCTCCAGGCCGCGCTCGAGCGCCTGCGCGCCGGCGCGACGTCGATCTTCGATCCGTCGGGGACGTATTTCACCGAGGCGCCGTTCGGCAGGGGCGGGCGGATCGCCTTCCTGTTCCCCGGTCAGGGCTCGCAGTATCCGGACATGCTGCGCGACCTCGCGGTCCGCTTCCCCGAGGTGCGCCTCGAGTTCGAGCGGGCCGAGGCCGCGCTCGCCGGCCGGCTCCCGCTGCCGCTCGGTCGCTACGTGTTTCCGCCCCCGGCGTTCACGCCGGACGAGGAGCGCGCCCGCCGGGAGGCGCTGACGCGGACCGACGTCGCCCAGCCGGCCCTGGGGGCGGCGGGCCTGGCGGCGCTGCGCCTGCTCCACCTGTTCGGCGTGCGCGCCGACATGGTCGCCGGACACAGCTACGGCGAGTACGCCGCCCTGTGCGCCGCCGGCGTGTTCGACGAGGAGACCCTGGCGCGGCTGTCGGAGGCCCGCGGGCGCTCGATCCTCGAGACGGCGAAGGACGACCTCGGCACCATGGCGGCCATCGCCGAGACTCCCGCCCGGATCGCCGAGGCCCTGCGGCCGATCAAGGACGTCTGGATCGCCAACCTGAACGCCCCGCGCCAGACGGTGATTTCCGGGACGCGCGAGGGGGTGCGTCAGGCGATCGATCGCCTCAAGGAGGACGGCATCGAGGCCCGCCCCCTGCCGGTGGCCTGCGCCTTCCACTCACCGGTCATCGCGCCCGCCCGGGACCGGCTCGCCGCCGTCCTCTCCGAGGTGACCTTCACCGCGCCGCGGATGGAGGTCTTCTCCAATTCGACCGCAACCCCCTACCCGCGCGATCCGAAGGCGGTCGCCGCGCTCCTGGCCGAGCACCTGGTCGAGCCGGTGCGCTTCGCCGACGAGGTCGAGGCGATGCACCAGGCCGGCGCGCGGCTGTTCGTCGAGGTCGGGCCGAAGAACGTCCTGACCGGCCTGACGCAGCAGATCCTGAGCGAGCGCCCGCACCTGGCGGTCGCGTCCGACGTCCCGGGACGTCCCGGGCCGGTGCAGATCCTGCACCTCCTCGGGCAGCTGGCGGCGCACGCCGTGTCGATCGACCTGGAGGGTTTGTTCCGCGGCCGGACGGTGCGCGACCTGGACCTGAAAGACCTCGAATCGGACGCCGCCGCCCTGCCGCTCTCTCCGGCCACCTGGATGGTCAACGGCGCCTCGGCGCGCCCCCTGGGCCAGCCGCCTCGTCGCCTGACGCCTGTCTCCCTGCCGCAGCCGCCCGCTCCGGAGCCGGCTGCCCCGGAGACCCCCTTCGCGGACGCTCCGGCCGCAACCCCCGCCGCCGCGACCGAAGCCGCAACCGGCGAGGACGCCACGGCGCAGGTGGTGCTGCAGTTCCAGCAGCTCATGAGCCGCTTCCTCGACACCCAGAAGGACGTGATGCAGGCCTTTCTCGAAGGGAAGGGAGCCGCCGCGATCGGCGCGCCGGCCGAATCGCTCCCGGCCCCGTCCGCCTCGAGCAGACCGGCCGCCGAGGCTGCGACCCTGCCGGTCGCCGCCGTCGTCACGGCGTCCCTGCCGCCTGAAGATTTGAAGCGGCGCCTCCTGACCATCGTCGGCGATCGCACCGGCTACCCGCCCGAGATGCTCGATCTCGACCTCAACATCGAGGCCGATCTCGGCATCGATTCGATCAAGCGGGTCGAGATCCTCGGCGCCTTCCAGCGCGCCTGCCCCGCCGACCTGCAGCACAGGCTGCAGGATTCGATGGAGAGCCTGTCGCGCATCCGGACGCTGCGCGGCATCCTCGACCTCGCGGCCGCCGCGGGGACCGCCGCTGCCCCTGCCGCGCCGCCGGCGGGCCCCGCGAACACGGCCTCGTTGTCGGCGGAGGAGATGAAGCGGCGCCTCCTGGCCATCGTCGGGGATCGCACCGGCTATCCGCCCGAGATGCTCGATCTCGACCTCAACATCGAGGCCGATCTGGGCATCGACTCGATCAAGCGGGTCGAGATCCTCGGCGCCTTCCAGCGCGCCTGCCCTGCCGATCTGCAGCACGCGCTCCAGGATTCGATGGAGAGCCTGTCGCGCATCCGGACGCTCCGCGGCATCCTCGACCTGGCGGCCGCCGCAGGGACCGCCCCGGTCGCGCCGCTGCCGATTGCGTCCGCGCCGGCCTCCGTGCCGGCAGCTTCTGCACCGGCCGCTGACTCCGTGGCCCCGGCCCGCCCGGCGGGGAGCGCCGGGCGGAGGGAGGCACAGGACGTTCCGCGCTTCCTGCTCCGCCCGGTCGAGCTGCCCGCGGCCGGCGGGCCGCCGTATGCGCCGGGGGACCGCACGGTCCTGATCACCGACGACGGGCTCGGGACGGCCCGGTCCCTGGCGGCGATGATCCAGGAGCGCGGCGGACGGGCCCTCATCACGGACCCCGCCGATGAATCGGGAATCGCCGAAGCGCTCGCCGAAGCGCGGGCGCAGCACGGCCCGATCGGGACGGTGGTGCACCTCCGGCCGCTCGCGGCCGGGGCGGCCGGAGCCGACACCGATCCGGCGGCCTGGAAGCCGGCGATCGATCGCGAGATCCGCGGCCTGTTCGAGCTGGCGCGGGCGGCGAGCGCCGACCTCCGGGACGCCGGCGACGCCGGGCGGCTCCTGGTCGCCACCGCGATGGGCGGCGCCTGCGGTCTCGATCGGAAGCCGGCGGACCCCTTCTTCCCCGGGCAGGGAGGCCTCACCGGGCTGATCAAGACGATCGCCCGCGAATGGCCGGAGACGCGCTGCAAGACGGTCGACTTCGACGCCCCCTCGACGCCTCACGAGCGTGCGGCCCTCCTGCTCCAGGAGCTGGCCGCCCGGGACGACGAGGTGGAGGTCGGGTACAGGGGGTCCCGCCGGATCGCGGTCCGCCCGCTGCCCGCCGCTCTCGCCGGCGATGCCGCCCGGGAGCCCGGGCCCGATTCGTCCTGGGTGGTCCTGATCACCGGAGGAGCGCGCGGCATCACCGCCGAGATCGCGGAGGAGCTCGCCGCGCGCTACCGGCCGACGCTGGTCCTGACCGGACGGACTCCTCTTCCCGAGACCGCCGAGCCTGCCGCAACCTCGGGCGCCGCCTCGTCTTCCGACCTCAAGGCCGCCCTGATCGACGAGGCGCGCCGCTCCGGCACGGCGCAGACGCCGGCGGCGATCGAGACGGACCTCAAGCGCATCCTCCGGGACCGGGAGATCCGCGCCCGTCTCGAGTCGATGCGACGGGCCGGGGCCACGGTGCGCTACGAGCCGGTCGACGCGCGTGACGACCAGGCGTTCGGGCGGCTCATCGACGACCTGTACCGGGACTACGGCCGGATCGACGCCGTCATCCACGGCGCCGGCGTCATCGAGGACAAGCGGATCGAGGACAAGACCCCCGCGTCGTTCGATCGGGTGTTCGGCACCAAGGTGGACGGGGCGCTCACGCTGGCCCGCCGACTGCGGCCCGAAGATCTCAAGCTCTTCGTCCTGTTCGCCTCGGTCGCGGGACGCTTCGGCAACGCCGGGCAGTGCGATTACGCGGCCGCGAACGAAACGCTCAACGCCCTGGCGCTCCATCTCGACCGTCTCTGGCCCGGGCGGGTGCTGTCGATCAACTGGGGCCCCTGGCGGTCCGGCATGGCCTCCGCCGAGGTCCAGGAGCGCTTCGCCGCCCGGGGTGTGCAGCTGGTCTCCCCCGCCGGCGGCCGCCCCGCGTTCATCCAGGAGATCGAGCGGGGGGCCAAGGGGGAGGTTGCCGTGGTCCTGGGGGACGGGCCGTGGCGCGCGTACGCGGGGGCGTCCGCTCCCGTGACCGCCCGGGCGGCACGCATGGCGCTGCCGCTGCTCGACGGCCTGGAGGCCCGGGCCTCGGACGGCGGCGGAATCGAGGTCCGGCGCCTTCTCGATCCCGCGACCGACCTGTTCCTGCTCGACCACCAGATGGACGGCAGGCCGGTCCTCCCGGCGGCCGTGGCGATGGAGCTGTTCGCCGAGATCGTCCGCCATGGCTGGCCCGAATGGGAGGTCCAGGCCATCCAGGAGTTCCGCGTCCTCCAGGGCGTCGTCCTGAAGGACGGGCCGCGGGCGATCGTCATCCGGGCGCGCGCCGCCACGCAGCCCGGCCAGGAGAGGCTCGAGCTGTCGGTGGACGCCGTCATCGCCGATCCCGAGTCGGGGCGGCCCTTCTACCAGGCCACCGTCCTCCTGGGGGACCGGCTGCCGCCGCCCGCCTCCGGGGCCCCCGCGCCCCTGCGCGACCCGCGTCCCTACCCGACGAGCGTGGAATCGGCGTACGAGAGCCTTCTGTTCCACGGCCCCCTGTTCCAGGGAATCCGCACCATCGAGGGCCTGGGAGAGGAGGGGATCTCGGGCACGGTCCTCCCCTCGACGCCCGCCCGCTGCGTGCGCGGCGCCGGCACGGGGGACTGGCTGATCGATCCGGTGGTGGTGGACAGCGCCTTCCAGCTCGGCATCCTGTACGCGCGCTCGCACTACGACATGACGCCGCTGCCGGCGCGCTTCCGGAGCTTCCGTCGCTACGCCCCGTTCAACGGCTCCCCGATCCGCTGCGAGTTCCGCTCGCAGGCGCGCGCCGGCGGCCACGTGCTCGACATCCAGATCGCCTTTCTGGACGGGAGCGGGCGCCTGCTCGGGGCGCTCGAGGACATGGAGCTTTCCTGCAGCCGCGAGCTGAACCGCCTCGCCGGACCGCGGGGGCGCGCCTGATGACCCCGGGCCGGCGTGACATCGCCATCATCGGGATGGCCTGCGTCTTCCCGAAGGCGCCGGATCTCAGGACCTACTGGGAGAACATCCTGGGCTCGGTGGACGCCATCGGCGATCCTCCGGCCGGCTCCGGCACGGAGCGGGTCTTCGATCCGTCCTCGAACGACAACGACCGGCTGTACACCAAGCGCGGCGGCTATCTCGGCGACATCGTCCGGTTCGATCCTCTGGAGTACGGCGTCATGCCGCGCGCGGTGGACGGCTCCGAGCCGGAGCACTTCCTGGCGCTGCGGCTGGCGCACGACGCCCTGAAGGACAGCGGCTACCTCGAACGGCCGTTCAACCGCAAGGCGGCGGGGCTCATCCTCGGGCGCGGCACGTACGTGAACCGGGGCGTCATCTCCTGCTTCCAGCACACCATCGTCGTGGACGAGGTCCTGTCGCTCCTCAGGACGCTCCACCCGGAGCACGGCCCGGAGGATCTGGAGGCGATCCGGCGGAGCCTGAAGGCCGGCCTGCCGCCGTTCAATCCGGAGACCGCCCCCGGCCTGGCGCACAGCGTCATGGTCGGCCGGGTGGCGAACCGGCTCGACCTGATGGGCCCGGCCTTCACGGTGGACGCCGCGTGCGCCTCGTCGCTCATCGCCGTGGACGCCGGCATCAAGAGCCTCGCGACCGGCGAGTGCGACCTGGTCCTGGCCGGCGGCATCCAGGCCTCGACGACCTTCCCGATCGCGCTCCTGTTCTCGCAGCTGGGGGCGCTGGCGCGCAGCGGGCGGATCCGGCCGTTCCATCCCGACGCCGACGGGACGCTCCTGGGAGAAGGGGCCGGCATCGTCGTCCTGAAGCGGCACGCCGACGCCGTGCGCGACGGCGATCGCATCTACGCCATCATCCGGGGCCTGGGCACGTCGAGCGACGGCAAGGCGATGGGGATCCTGGCGCCGCGCCTCGAGGGCGAGGAGCTGGCGATGCGCCGCGCCTACGAGTCCTCCGGCATCGATCCCCGGAGCATCGGCCTGGTCGAGGCGCACGGCACCGGCACGCCGGTGGGGGACGCCACCGAGATCGAGGCGCTGCGCCGCGTGTTCGGCGACGGCGACGGGCAGCCGCGCCTCCCGGTGGGCTCGGTCAAGTCGATGATCGGCCACTGCATCCCGGCGGCGGCCGCCGCGGGCCTGATCAAGACGGCCCTGGCGCTGCATCACAGGATCCTGCCGCCGACGCTCGGAGGGGACGCGCCCCATCCGAAGCTCCTGGGGAGCGGCTTCTACCTCAACACGCAGACCCGGCCCTGGATCCACGGCGGCCACGAGCCGCGCCGGGCCGGCGTGAGCGCCTTCGGCTTCGGCGGCATCAACGCCCATGCGATTCTGGAGGAGGCCCCTGCCCCGGCGCGCGCGATCGCGCGATCGGCCGCCGTCTTCCTGTCGGGGGCGCAGGCGGGCGTCGCGCCGGCCGAAGCCCCGGCCCCGCGGCTCCTGCATGCCCGGCGCGACTCGGAGCTCTACGTCGTCGCGGCCCCATCGCGCGACGAGCTTCGCGCGCGCGTTTCGGCCCTCGGCCGGTTCGCGAAGGTGAACCCCTCGGTCGCACCGCACGACCTGGCCCTGACGGTCAACTGTCCCGCCTCCGCCGCGCCGGGGGGCGCGCACCGCCTCGCGATCGTCGCCGCGTCGCTCGAGGACCTGGAGAAGAAGGCGGCCTACGCCGCCGAGCGCCTGGGGGATCCGGCGTGCGGCCGCATCAAGGAGAGGAGCGGCATCTATCATTTCGGGGAGCCGCTCGCGGAGGCGGGAGGGCTCGCGTTCCTGTTCCCCGGCGAAGGGGCCCAGTACGCCGGCATGCTGGCCGACCTGTGCCTGCACTTCCCGGAGGTGCGGGAGTGGTTCGACCTGATGGACCGGGCGTTCCGCGATCACGATCGCGGCTTCGTCCCGAGCGAGGTCCTGTTCCCGCCGCCGGCGGTCGGGCGGATCGAGGCGGCCCAGCGCCTGTGGGAGATGGACAGCGCCATCGAGTCGGTCTTCGCCGCGAACCAGGGCCTTCTCGCCCTCCTCGATCTCCTGGGCGCGCGCCCCGGGGCCGTCGTCGGCCACAGCACCGGGGAGTACTCGGCGCTCCTGGCCGCCGGGGCGGCGCGGGTCCCCGACGAAGCGAGGCTGATCGACTACATCCTCGACGGCAACCGCGCCACCGAGCGCGCCCGCAAGAGCGGCAAGGTGCCGTCCGCGGCGCTGCTCGCGGTGGGCCCGGCCGATCCGGAGCTCCTGCGCGTGCTGACCGGGAGCGCCTCGGGGCTCGACCTGGCCATGGACAACTGCCCGCACCAGATCGTCGTGTGCGGCAGCGACGAGGCGATCGCCCGCGCCCAGGCCGACCTGCGCGCCCGGGGCGCCGTCTGCCAGCGCCTGCCGTTCAGCCGCGCCTATCACACCGCCCGCTTCGCCCCCGTCGTCGAGGAGCTGCGCGAGTACTATGACCGCGGCGACTTCGCCGCCCCGGAGATCCCCCTCTACTCCTGCGCCACGGCCGGCCCGGCGGGGACCGATCCCGTGGAGATCCGCCGCGTGGCCCTCGAGCAGTGGATGAAGCCGGTGCGCTTCCGCGAGACGATCGAGGCGATGTACGCGGCCGGCACCCGCATCTTCGTGGAGGTCGGGCCGCGCGGCAACCTGACGGCGTTCGTCGAGGACACCCTGCGCGGCCGGCCGCACCTGGCGGTGGCCTCCAACTTGAAGTCGCGCTCCGGCATGCTGCAGCTGCACCATCTGCTGGCGCTGCTGGCCGCCCACGGCGTCCCCCTGACGCTCGAGCCTCTCTATGCGGACCGCGGCGCCCGCCGCCTGCCGGAGGAGCCGGTCCGCGAGGGGACGCGCCTGCCGGCGAAGCCGGACCGGTCGATGGCCCTGGCGTTCGACCTGCCGCAACTCCGTCTGGACGACGCTCTCGTCCGCGGCGTGGCCGCGCGCGCCGAGGCCGCCCGGAGGGAGGTGGCCACCCGGGCCGCCGCTGCCGGATCGGCCGCCGCCCAGCCGGCGGAGCCGACCGGCGGAACGCAGGCGGTGATCGCCCGCGCCACGCCCTCCCCGAAGGGAATGTCCGCCGCGATGAGCGAGTACCTGCGCACCATGGACAGGTTCCTCGCCACGCAGAGCGAGGTGATGCAGGCGGTCCTGGCGCGCGGCGGCAACGGCCGGGCCGGCCGGGTCGCGCCCGCTGCCCCGCCGATCGCCGCACCCGAAGCCGCCCCGGCCGCGGCCCGCCGGACCCTCGCGTTCCTCGCGGATCCACCGCGGCGCGAGCCGGACGGCTCGCTGGTGTTCCGGAAGGCGCTCGATCCGGACGAGGAGAGATTCCTGCTGGACCACACCCTCGGCGGGCGGATCGCGGAGGATGCCTCGCTGCGCGCGCTGCCGGTCTTCCCTCTCGCCATGAGCCTCGAGATGATGGCCGAGGCCGCAGTCCTCGCCCTGCCGGGACTGCGCGTGATCGGGGCGCGATCGGTCCGCGTGCACCGCTGGCTGGCCTTTCCGGGAGGGCGCGTGAGCCTGGAGGTGACGGCCGCCCCGAACGCCTCCACCCGCGAGGTGACGGTGCGAATCGCCGAAACCGCTGCGGCGGCCGGGGGCGCGCCCCTTCCCACGGTCGAGGGGACGATCCTGCTCGGCGAGCGCTTTCCCGACGCGCCCCCCGCCGGCCCGGCCGACCTGGGAGAGCCCCGCGCGTTTCGCTGGGCGCCGGAGGAGCTGTACGCCGAGGGGAGGCTGCACGGCATGTTCCATGGCCCCTCCTTCCAGGGCGTCGTGTCGATCGATCGGGCCTTCGACGCCGGGGCGGAGGGGACGCTGCGCGTGCTGCCGGCGCGCGGGCTGTTCCGCTCGCGGACGGACGCGGAGCTCGTCCTCGATCCGCTGCTCCTGGACGCCGCCAGCCAGGTGGTCGGCTTCTGGACGGCCAATCGCCTGGACCGCGGCTTCGTGGTCTTTCCCGTCGGCTTCGAGCGCCTCGATCTGTTCGCGCCCGCCCCGCCGCCGGGGACGGAGGCCGCCTGCCGGATCCGCGCCCGGCTCGCCGCCGGGGAGCAGATCCTGGCCGACCTGGAGGTGGTGGCGCCGGACGGACGGGCCCTCCTGCGCCTTTCCGGCTGGGACGTGAAGCGCATGGATCTGCCGGAGCGCTTCTACGCCTACCGGCTGTCGCCGCGCGATGTCATCCTGAGCACACCCCTTCCGGCCCCGCTCCCGGTGCGCGACAGCGTCGTCTGCTGCCGGCTCGACCTGCCGGACCGCCTGATGGAGGGGGACGGGCGGATCTGGCGCGAGGGCCTGGCGCACACGGTCCTGTCCCACGGCGAGCGGCAGGCCTGGCGGGGCCTGCAGGGGTCGGAGGGGCGCCGGACCGAGTGGCTCCTGGCCCGGTCCGCCGCCAAGGATGCCGTGCGTCTCTTCCTGAAGGAGCGGCGCGGCCTCTCGGTCTATGCGGCCGACGTGGAGATCGGCGCCGACGCCCTGGGGCGCCCGATCGCCTCGGGCGCCTGGGTGGAGCGCGCCGGGGGCGCCCCGGTCCTGTCGATGTCTTCGGGCGGCGGGGTGGCGGTCGCGGTCGCGGGTGAAGGCCGGAGGGATCGCGGGCTGGGCATCGTCGCCGAGCGCGTCTCGCCGGCCGGCGCGCGCCCGGAGGACGGATCCTTCAGCCCGGAGGAGGACCGTCTGCTGGGCGCCCTGGAGATCGCCGAGCGGCCGGAATGGACCCTGCGGATGCGCTGCGCCAAGGAGGCCGGGGCGCATGCGCTGGGGCGGGGGATCCCTTCGGCCCGCGGCGCGCTGCGGGCGCTGTCGATCGACGCCGGGCGCGGCACCGTCCGGATGGGGGTCGACGGCCTCGACGCCGCGGACGTCACGGCCTGGACCGGCAGGGATGGAGATCTGATCGTCGCCACCGCACTGTGCGAAGGGGGTCAATGATGGAGAGTCAGCAGGCAGGCGCCGCCGCCAGCCCGCGGGGAACCGTCCTGGACGGCGTCGTGGACATCCTCGAGGAGATGACCAAGGAGTGGGACACG
Source organism: Candidatus Polarisedimenticolia bacterium (assembly GCA_036001465.1). Taxonomy (NCBI): domain Bacteria; kingdom Pseudomonadati; phylum Acidobacteriota; class Candidatus Polarisedimenticolia; species Candidatus Polarisedimenticolia bacterium. Next base: position 21,811 of record DASYUH010000053.1, on the reverse strand, counting down.
GGCTTCTCGGGTCGCATCGGCCCCGAGACGTTCCTGATGAACAACCTGACGTTCGAGTCGATCGACATCGTCATGCTGATCGTGGCCGTCGAGGAGCGGTTCGGGAAGAAGGGGATGCCTTTCGAGGAGCTCCTGATGGTCGACGGCCACTATGTCGACGACCTCAAGGTGTCCCAGATCGCCGCCTTCCTCGAGAAGCAGCTCGGCGCGGGGGCCACGGCATGAGCCGGACGCTCCTCCTCGGCCTGGACGGCGCCACGTTCACCGTCCTCGACGCCCTGATGTCCCGGGGCCTCATGCCGACACTCAAGAGGCTGTGCGACGCCGGGGTGCGCGCCGGCCTCATGTCCACGGCCAACCCGCTGACGCCGCTCGCCTGGACCTCGCTCCTCACCGGGCGCAGCCCCGGGCATCACGGCATCTTCGACTTCGTGCGGGTCGAGCAGCACTCCAGCCATCCGCATTTCCGCCTCGCGACCTCCAGCGACATCCGCTGCCCGACGATCTACGCGCGGATCGGCGAGCAGGGACGACGGAGCGTCTCGCTGAACTTCCCGGTGATGTTCCCGCCGCGGCCGATCGACGGCTTCCTGATCCCCGGGTTCGTGCCGCACCGGCACCTGCAGCGCGCCATGCACCCGCGCGAGCTGTACGAGCGCCTGAGCGCCCTCCCGGACATCGCGCTGAAGGACCTGCCGGTCGACTTCGAGGACGAGCGCCGATCGGTGCAGGTCCTCGCTCCCGAGCGCCACGAGGAGTGGGTGCGTTTTCACATCCGGCGCGAGCGCCAGTGGTTCAACGTCCTCGATCACCTGATGCGGACCGAGCCCTGGGACCTGGCGTCGGTGGTCTTCGACGGCGTGGACAAGCTGCAGCACGCCTGCTGGCGGTTCATCGACGACGGCCTGTTCGCCACCTTCGGGGCCTCCGAATGGGCGCAGCGGGTGCGCGAGCTGTGCCTCGACTACTTCCGGCAGCTCGACGAGCTGATCGCCCGGGCGATCGATCTGGCCGGTCCGGAGACGCGCGTGTTCCTCGCCTCCGACCACGGTTTCGGCCCGTCGGACGAGATCTTCTACGTCAACACCTGGCTGGCGGAGCAGGGCTTCCTGGCGTGGAAGGACGACGCCCCCGTCGCGCCCGAGGGGTACATCAACACCGAGGGGATGAAGGCCGCGGCGTTCCTGTTCGACTGGAGCCGGACCAGCGCCTACACCCTGACGCCCGGGAGCAACGGCATCTACATTCGACCGGGCGGCGTGCCCGGCGCGCCGCCCATGAGCGACGCGGAGCGCGCCTCCCTGCGCCGGCGGATCATCGACGGGCTTCTCGCGGTCGTCAACCCGAAGACCGGCGAGCGCGTCGTCCGCCGGGTCATGACCCGCGAGGAGGCCTTCCCCGGCCCGCACTCCGGCCTGGCCGCCGATCTGACCCTGGTCCTGCGCGATTTCGGCTTCGTCTCGGTCACCCGGTCCGACGCCATCATCAAGACCCGGAAGGAGGTCGCGGGCGTGCACAACCCGCGCGGCATCTTCCTGGCCGCGGGCCCCGGCATCCGCCGCGGCGCGACCGTGGGGGATCTGTCGATCCTGGACGTCACGCCGGCCCTCATGCACAGCCTCGGGCTGCCGGTGCCGGAGGAGTTCGAGGGGCGCCTGCCGGTCGAGATCTTCGAGGACGCGCACCCCGTGACGCCCGCCCCGATGGCGTCGATCGCCTCCGGAGCAGCCCTGCCGGCCGAGCCGGTCGCCGCGGCGATGGCGGCGGCCGAGCCCGGCATGGACGCCGAGGGGGAGGCGACCGTCATGGAGCGCCTGCGGGCGCTCGGCTACATCGAGTGAGCCGGAGAATCTGACGATGCCGCAGGCCGTGCTCGACGGAACCCGCATTCATTACCAGAGCGTGGGGGAGGGTCCCGACCTGGTGATGGTGCACGGCATCGCCGCCAACATGGCGTTCTGGTTCCCGCGCATCGCCCGGGAGCTGGCGCGCCGGCACCGCGTGACGGTGTACGACCTGCGGGGGCACGGCATGTCCGCCATGCCCCCTTCGGGCTACACGCCCGCCGACATGGCGACCGATCTGGGGAGACTCATGGATCATGCCGGAATCGGGCGCGCCGATCTGGTCGGCCACAGCTTCGGTGGCACGGTCTGTCTCGAGTTCGCCGCGCGCCATCCCGATCGGGTGCGCTCGCTGACGCTGGCGGACGCGACCGTCCATGCGCTCCAGTCGATCGATTCGGGGCAGGACTGGGCCTACTGGAAGGCTTGGCGCGGGCAGCTCGAGTCGATCGGGATCAAGGTCCAGGCCGGGACCCCGAAGGCGACCTTCGGGCTCCTGGAGGAGCTGGCCGAGCCGGGGCTCGAAAAAGCCCGGCAGACGAAACACGCGGGGGATTTCTTCGTGCCGTTCGGCCGCTGGAACGGCGCCCGGCGCACCGCCAACCAGTGGCTCCGGCTCCTGCGCACGACGGAGGCCTGGAAGGAGATGCAGTCGGGCGGCCCGACCCTGGACGAGATCCGGAAGCTCGATCGGCCCGCGCTCCTGATGTTCGGCGAGCGTTCGCGCTGGCTCCGGACCTGCCACGCCCTGGCGCAGGCCCTGCCGGGCTCCGAGACGGTCATCGTTCCGGCCGCGGGGCATTTCTTTCCGCTCCTGAAGCCCCTGGTGTTCGTGGCGCACCTCGCGGCGTTTCTCGAACGCGTCACGCAGGGGGCCCCCGTCTCCGTGGCGGAGGCGCGGCCATGAAGAACCTGCAGCTGATGCTGCACCTGCAGCGCCTTCTGGACGGCGAGCTTCCCGACACGGGGCTGGACGATCTCGAGGACCTGGGCACCGACGATCTGGAAGGGGGCGAGGCCTCGGACCTCGACGATCTCGCGCCCATCATGGAGGAGCTGGACGAGATGAACGCGGAACGGGACGATCCCCTGGACGGGCTCGACACGGATCTGGACGGCATGGAGGCCTTGCTCGAGCCGGACGATCCCGGCGGCGCCCTGGGACAGGGGGGGGCCGACGACGATCTGGCGCGCCTGGAGGAGCTGATCCGGCCGGCGGGCTCGCCGGGCGCGGGTCGCTCCCGGGCGGCGGCGTCCGCGCGGCGCCCCGCGTCCGGGAGGTCCGGGGCGTCCGGCCGCGGGGCCGGGGGCCGGAGGCGCGACGGCCGCCTGCAGCGGCTGCTGCGCGTGCTCGACGACGCCGACGACACCGATCCCGTGGAGGAGGACGTCAGGCGCCTGCGCCGCCTCGTCACCTCTCGGATGGCCGCCGGCGGACCGGCCGGACGCAGAGACCCGTTCGACCCGGTGATCCTGAGGCGCCGGGAGCAGATCCGCGAGTTCCTGGGTGCCTGGCGTGAGACGCTGCGCGCGGCGCGCCGCCGGGACCGCGAGGACAAGCCCTGAGATGATCGAGCCCGCGCCCCGCACCGGGAAGAACGCCCCCTCCCCGAGGGAAGGCCGGCCCACCGGCCTGCGCCGCGGCAACTTCCGGCTCATGGCCGACGGGGGGTTCGGCGATCCGCGCAACAGCTATGCGCACTGCATGAACTGGTTCCGCGGCCGGCTGTACGTCGGGACGACGCGCAACATCTTCCAGCTCGTCAGCATCGCCCCCGACCAGTCGACCGACGCCTTCCACCTGTGGCCCGTGCCGGTCCCCCGCGGCCTGGACGCCACGGGGCTGGAGCAGAACTGCCAGATCTGGCGCTCGTCCCCTCTCGGCGGCCCGTTCGAGATGGCGTTCGAGTCGCCCCGCATCGACTCGCAGGACGGCCGGTACAAGGTGTGGCGGGACTTCGGCTACCGCAGCATGGTGGTCTGCCGGACCGAGAGCGACGACGCCGAGGCGCTGTACGTCAGCACGATGTCGTCGTCCAAGGCGCCCGGGGCCCTCATCCTGCGATCGCCGGACGGCGAGCGCTTCGAGGCGGTGACCGACCCCGGCATCGGCGACAGCCGGATCAGCTCGTACCGCGCCCTGATCGGCTTCAAGGGACGGCTGTTCGCGGCGCCCGCCGGCAGCGGGCGCATGTGGGCCAGCGCCTTTCCAGGGGTCGTGCTCGAGTGCCGCGACCCGCGCAAGAAGGAGTGGCGCGCCGCCTCCGAGCCGGGGTTCGGGGATGCGACGAGCGCCGGCGTGTTCGAGATGGCGGTGTTCGACGGACACCTTTACGCGGGAGTCGCCAACCCCTACACCGGCATCCAGGTCTGGAAGACCGATGCCTCCGGCAATCCCCCCTACCGCTGGACGAAGGTGCTCTCCGACGGAGCCGGCAGAGGGAAGCTGAACCAGGCGGTCATGTCGATGTGCCCCTTCAAGGACGCCCTGTACGTCGGCACCGGGATCAGGCGGGGCGGTTACGACCGCGAGTTCGAGACCGGCCCCGCGGCCGGGGAGCTGATCCGCATCTTCCCCGACGATCGCTGGGAGCTCGTCATGGGACAGGAGCGCCGGATCGGCGGGACCGACATGAAGCCGCTCGGCGGCCTGGGCCCGGGGTTCGACAACGGGTTCAACGGCTACATCTGGTGCATGACGGAGCACGACGGCTGCCTGTACGTCGGCACGTACGACTCGAGCATCTTCGTCTGGTGGATCGATCCGAACCGCGTGCCCAAGGGGGTGCATCCTCGCCTGCGCCTCCTCGGCGCCCAGAAGATCGTCGACCGCGAGGCCGGCTTCGACCTGTGGCGCACCCCCGACGGCGTGCACTGGTTCGAGGTCAGCCGCGACGGGTTCGGCAATCCGTACAACTACGGCGTGCGCACCCTGCACGGGCGCCCGGAGGGCCTGTTCGTCGGCACCGCCAACCCGTTCGGCCCCCAGGTCGCCGTGCGGACCGCCACCGGCTGGACCTATGCCGACAACCCGCGCGGAGGCTGCGAGGTCTGGATGGGCCGGCCCGACATCGAGCCGGACGAGGATCGGCCCGCCCACACCATCTCCGGCGGGGCGGTCAACGTGCACTACGACCGCGCCATGTACGAGCACCCGCTCCTGCGCACGGGCGAGTACTTCAGCTTCAGCCACTACTCGAACTACGGTTTCTGGGAGGAGGACACGCCGAGCCAGAAGGAGGCGTGCGAGAACCTGATGGAGCGGCTGCTGGGCTTCCTGCCCGGGCGGGCCGGCCGGATTCTCGACGTCGCCTGCGGGCTGGGGGCCACGTCCCGTTACCTGGGCGGCCAGTTCGGGCCCGGGAACGTCACCGGCATCAACATCTCGGACAAGCAGATCGCCACCTGCTACCAGACGGCGCCGGGCTGCGAGTTCCTGGTGATGGACGCGACCCAGCTCGACTTCGAGGACGAGAGCTTCGACAACATCCTCTGCGTCGAGGCGGCGTTCCACTTCAGGACGCGGGCCCGCTTCCTGCGCGAGGCGCTGCGGGTGCTGAAACCGGGCGGGCGGCTCGTCCTGTCGGACATGCTGTTCACGCAGGCGGCCATGGAGAAGAGCCCCGTCCTGCACCCGAAGAACTACGTCTCCGGACCGGGTCAGTACCGGGCCGCGCTCGGGGCGGCCGGGTTCGAGGACGCCTGCGTGGTGGACGCCACCGAGGAGTGCTTCATCCGGTGCAACGACCATTTCATCCGCTACGCCGTGGGGAAATACCAGGACGACGAGATCGACGCCGCCGGCTTGAGCTCGGTCATGGCGAACCGGCTGGCGCTTCTCCTGAGCCTGCGCTACTACGTGCTCGCCGGCGCGCGCAAGCCCCCGGGAGCGCGGGTGCGGGGCCGGGACGGCGAGCCCTCGGCCGCCCCGGGAAAGACGGGACAGTTGAAGGCATTTGAGCGGGAGGCCTACAGGCCTTCCTGGCTGGAGGCGTTCATGAAGCGTGACGGGAAGAAGGCGGTCGAAACGCGGGGCCGGGTGCGGCGGTCGGCGAAAGCGCACTGGCTCCTGGCCTCGGTGACCAAGAGGCAGAGCCAGCTGCACCGCGAGCTGGCGCTTCTCCTCGACAAGGAGGCCGAGGCGCACGACGCCATGGCGCGCTGGGACCAGGCCGCGGCCGGGGATGGGACGCGGGATGGATCGGCCGCGGGCGCGGCGGCCGGATCCGGCGCGACGGCGCCGGGCGCTCCCGGGGCGCATCCGTCCGATCTGCACGCCCCTCTGCCCGCGAGCGGCCCCGAATCGCCCGGCGACCGGAAGGCGGCCGGCGTCGCCCGCATCGAGGCGCGCGCGCACCGCGACCTGGCCCTGCGCGCCGACGCGCGCACGTTGTGGCACAAGACGGTCACGGCGCTTCTCCTGCGCAAGGGCATGCCGGACGGCCCGCGCGTGCACGTGTCGGCGGCGGACGCCTCGGACACCGGGGACGATCGTGACTGAACGCGGCACCGGGATCCGGTCGCACTACGAGCAGTGGATGTCGGAGGATTCGCTCCTGGGCCCCCAGGGCGAGTACTTCGAGGGGAGCTGCTTCGCGAACTACGGCTACTGGGAGACGGAGACCAGGGGGGCGCGCGAGGCCTGCGAGAACCTCATGGAGAAGCTCCTGGCCCTGGTCCCCGACAAGTCGGGGACCATTCTCGACGTGGCGTGCGGCGTCGGCGCCACGACGCGCCACCTGCTCCGTCACTACGCCCCCGAGAGGATCACGGCCGTCGATTTCGCCGAGAAGAACCTCGAGGTCGCGCGCCGGTTCACGCCCGGCTGCACCTTCCGGCAGATGGATGCGACGCGGCTGGACTTCCCCTCCGAATCGTTCGACACGGTGATCTGCGTCGAGGCGGCGTTCCACTTCCAGCCGCGCAGCCGCTTCCTGCAGGAGGCCTGGCGCGTCCTCAAGCCGGGCGGCCGGCTCGTCCTCGCCGACATCCTGTGCGAGCGCTGGGCCGATTCGGTGAGCCGGATGCTCCACCCGCAGAACCACGTGCGCGATCCGCAGGCGTACGCGGCGGTCCTGGTCCGCGCCGGATTCGACGATCCGGAAGTCCAGGACGTCACCGAGGAGAGCTGGGTGCGATCGAGCCGCTCGATCACCCGTTACCTGTGCGGGCTGTTCGAGGCGGGGCGCATCAACCGCAAGACGTACAACCAGTTCATGACCCGCCGGCTGGTCAGCGCCCTGAGCACCCGCTACTACGTCCTGGCGGCCGCTCCCAAGCCGGAGGTGCCGCGGGAAGACGACGGCGAGACGGCCGGCGTCGAGGAGACGGTGCCTCCCGGGGCCGAATGGCTGGGCCCCTCCCCCGGAAAGCCGAACGGGTTCCGCACCCTGGTCGATCACGCCCGCCTGGCCGGGACCGAGCGCGCCATGCGGCTGCGCCGCATGGCCCGCCTGGAGGAGGCCTGGGCGCAGATGCTCACCCGCGAAGGGGACCGGCCCGGCGCCCGCAAGCACGCGGCGCGCGCGCTCCTCTACCTCGAAGCGGCGCGCGCCCTGCGCCGGGCCCGGTAGATCGGCCGGGACGGAGAGCCACCCTCATGCCGGGCGCCCGCTTCGATCGGATCATCAACGAGCGTTACGACCGCTCCATGTACGGGGACCTGGCGCACGCCCTGTACGAGGGGAGCGACTTCCACAACCTCGGCTACTGGTCCCCGACGACGGGCTCGCTCAAGGAGGCGTGCGAGAACATGGTCGAGAAGCTCCTGTCGTTCATCCCCGACAAGACGGGGGGGATCCTCGACGTCGGTTGCGGGAAGGGGGCGACGACGCGTCACCTGCTCAGGAACTACCCGCCGGAGGCGGTGACGGCGATCAACATCTCGACGAAGCAGCTCGCCACCGGGCGCGCCAACGCCCCGGGCTGCGCCTTTTTGGCGATGGACGCGACGCGGCTCGCCTTCCCCGATGAATCGATCGACAATGCCATCTGTGTCGAAGCCTGCTCCGATTTCAACACGCGCGAGAAATTCCTCTACGAAGCCTACCGCGTGCTCCGCCCCGGCGGGAGGCTGGTCTTCTCGGACATCCTGGTGGAGTGGTGGCTGGAGAGCCGCTCGCCGGCGCGGCGCGGCGCGAACTTCGTCCGCGGGATCGCCGAGTACCGGGCCCTGTTCCGCCGCGTCGGGTTCCGCCGGGTCGAGGTGGAGGACGCGACCGACCGGGTCCTCGTGCCGTACGTGCGGCATTACACGCGCTTCCTGAGGCGGCGGTTCGACGCCGGCACGATCGATCGCAAGGGCTACAACCGGGCCATGGCCGCCCTCGGCCTGACCCTTTTCTGGATGCGACACTACGTGGTCGGATGGGCGCTCAAGAGCTGATGGACAACGCGGCCGCCGGTCCGGGGACGATCGACACGTCGTACGACCCGTTCTCCCGGGAGCCGTCGTACGTCGAGCTGAACCGGGATTTCGTCCGGAGCCTGGAGCTCGGCGGCGTGCCGCGCTCCGGCGGGATCCGTGTCCTCGACCTGGCGTGCGGCACCGGGACCATGACCGAGCTGCTGCTCGACGAGCTTCGCGGGCCGGATCGGATCCTCGGCGTGGACCTGTCGCGGGCGTCCCTGGCCCACGCGCGCCGCCGGCTGCTCGAAGCCCCCGTCGAGCCGAGGCGCGCGGACCGGGTGCGGCTGGTCAACGCTTCGGCGGACCGCCTGCCGGTCCTGTCCGCGGACGCCGACGTGGTCCTGATGGGCAACGCCATCCACTACTTCAAGGAGCCGGGGCCGCTCCTCGACGAGGTCCATCGCGTCCTGCGCCCCGGCGGCCTGTTCGCCTTCAACACCTCCTTCTTCGCCGGGACGTTCCTTCCCGGAACGGAGCGCTTCTACGAGGAGTGGGTCAAGGAGGCGCTCAAGTATGTCCTGCGCCGGGACGCCGAGGAGCGGAGCCAGGGGCGGCCGGGCCTCACGCGCGCCCGCGGGCGGGGGGACGCCCCTTTCCTGCGCCGCTGGCCCTCCCCCGACGAGTACACCGCCGCCCTGACGGGCCGCGGGTTCGCCATAAGGAGCGTGAACCGGCGCACCGCGGTCATGACCCGCAGCTCGTTCGAGGCGATCGGCGCCTATGCAGGATGCGCCGGCGCCCTCCTGAGCGGCTTCCCCGTCCCCCTGGCGAGCGAGGCGCTGGCGCGATCGGTCGCCCCGGTCCTCGAAGCCACCGGCCGGCAGACGGTCCCGCGGCTGTGGCTCGAGGTGATCGCCGTGCGGAACGGCGAGGCGACCGGGCCGGGAGGATCGCATGACGCCGCCTGAGGGCCCCCCGCCGTCCACGGTCCCGGACGCCGGGCCGCCCCTGCTCGGCAAGGTCGCCGTGGTGACCGGCGGCAGCAGCGGCATCGGCCGCTCGGCCGCCGTCGCCTTCGCGCGCGCGGGGGCCTCGGTGGTGGCCGTCGGGCGCAGCGCCTCCCGCCTGGAGGAGACGATCGCGGAGGCCGGGAAGGCCGGCACGGCGCCCGGAGCCGGGCACCTGTCCCTGGTGCTCGACGTGGGGAGCGAAGAGGACATGGCGCGGATGGCCGATCGCGTGCTCGAGCGCTTCGGCCGCATCGACATCCTGCTCGCCTCGGCCGGCATCCTGAGAAGCGGCAAGGGCCCGAAGACGGCGACCGAGCTCACGCTTCTCGACTGGAACGCCATCCTGCGCACCAACCTGCGCGGCACGTTCCTGTCGAACCGCGCCGTCCTGCCGGCGATGACGAGCCAGAAGAGCGGCGACATCATCAATGTCTCGTCCACCTCCGGGTTGCGCGGCTTCGCCTACGACGCCGCCTACTGCGCCTCGAAGTTCGGCATCATCGGCCTGAGCGAATCGCTGTCCGAAGAGGTGCGGCGCTCCGGCATCCGCGTGACGACCATCTGTCCCGGCCCGGCGTCGACGGCGATGTGGGACCAGAACCTGCCGGTCCCCCCGCCCGAGAAGACCATGCCGGTCGAGCGGGTCACCGAGCTCATCCTGTACACCGTCCTGCTGCCGCGCGACACGGTGCTGCACAACCCGGTCATCGTTCCCCTGCGCAGCCACCGCCGGCCCGCCTTCCGGGCCCCCGGCCCCGGGGCCTCGATCGGACGGGGCGAGGAGCCGGTCGCGTGAGCGGGCGTCTCGAGGGACAGGCGGCGATCGTCACGGGTGGCGCCAGCGGCATCGGGCTGGCGGTCGCGTCGCGTCTCGTGCGCGAGGGGGCCTCCGTCCTGGTGGCCGACGTGAGCCCGGAGCGCACCGCGGAGACCGTCCGAGGCCTTTTGGCCGGGCGCCCGGGGGCGGCGGTTTTCGGCCGGGCCGTGGACGTGCGGCGGGAAGACCAGGTGAACGCCATGCGGGACGAGGCCCTCGAGCGCTTCGGCCGCATCGACATCCTGGTGGCGAGCGCCGGCATCCTGCGCGGCGTGCCGGGCAAGCCGCAGACGCTCGCCGACACCTCCGCGGACGCCTGGGACCGGGTGATCGAGACGAACCTCACCGGCATGTTCCTGACCATCCGCGCCGTCCTTCCGGTCATGCAGAAGCAGAGGCGCGGCAACATCATCACGCTGTCCTCCATGTCGGGGCGCAAGGGGGTCGCCTGCGACTCGGCGTACTGCGCCTCCAAGTTCGGCGTCATCGGGCTGTCCGAGAGCCTGGCGGAGGAGGTCCGTCCGTACGGCATCCGCGTGCAGTCGGTCCTCCCCGAGGTCGTGGACACTCCGATCCTGGCCCAGAACGGCCCCATCTTCCGGCCCAGGGACATGCTGTCGGCGGAGCGCGTCGCCGACTTCATCCTGTATCTTGTGGCCTTGCCCGAAGACACGTGGCTGCTCAATCCCGTGATCGCGCCGTCCCGTGCCCGGCGCTCCACGACATGAGGAGGAGGACCACTTGAGACTTCCGTCCACCATCGCGGGCCCTCTCGTCGCCCTGCCGCTCTGCCTGTTCGCCGTCTGCACCTATGCCCGTCCGTCCGCGCCCCCCGAGGCGCCGCCCGCCCGGGGCGAGTGCACCCTCAAGCCGGGGGACAGCAACCGGACCATCATGGTGAAGGGGAAGAAGCGCGAGTACGTCCTCCACGTGCCGCCGTCCGGCGCGGGCAGGGCGCGGCCGATGGTGATCACCCTGCACGGCGGCGCCGGGTCCGGCCCGAACGTGAAGGGATTTTCCATGATGGACCCGGCGGCGGACGCGAACGGGTTCATCGCCGCCTACCCCTCGGGAATGAAAGGCCTCATCGGCGGGACCTGGAACGCCGCGGAGTGCTGCGGGCTGGCGATGGAGAAGGGATCGCCGGACATCGAGTTCATGTCGGCCCTGATCGACGAGCTGGTCGGGACGGGGTGCGTCGACCCGAAGAGGGTGTACGCCACCGGCATCTCGAACGGCGGCATGTTCGCCAACAACCTGGCGTGCGACCTGTCCGACAAGATCGCCGCCATCGCCCCGATCTCGGGGGCGATGATGGACTCCACCTGCACGCCGAAGCGCCCGGTCTCGGTCCTCATCTACCACGGCACGGGGGACAAGTTCGTCCCCTACAAGGGGGGCGGGGACTTCAAGGGGGCCGGCGCCAGGCACCCCTTCCCCTCGGTGGAGGAGTTCCTGCAGACCTGGCTGAAGATCGACCGCTGCTCGCAGGACCACCGGCCGCTCTACAACAAGGGAGAGGTCTCCTGCGAGGTGTACGACCGCTGCGCCGACGGCACCGCGGTCGGGCTCTGCCGCATCGAGGGGGGCGGCCATTCCTGGCCGGGCGGCAAGCCGGTCATGACCTGGTACATCGGCAAGACGACCAAGGACATCTCGAACGACGTGATGTTGAAGTTCTTCGCCGAACACCCGATGCCGTAGGGCTTTGAGAATAGCGATGCGACCCGATTCGGACGAGACGAACGAACCCGGCGAGCCGCCGATCCCGCGGCTTCGCCCCATGGGGAAGGGACCCGAGACGCGCATCGTCATCGGCAACCTGTATCTGAAGCAGAAGAAGTACGCCGAGGCGATCCGGGAGTTCGAGGCGGCCCTCGAGGAGAAGCCCGACTCCGCCATGGCGCACTTCGGTCTCGGAAACGTCTACCTGAGGCAGAGGCAGGGGGACCGCGCCGCCGCGTGCTACGCCGCGGCCCTGGAGCACAATCCCGACCTGGCCGAGGCCCACTACTGTCTCGGACTCATCCACCTCCAGGAGAAGCGCCTGGACGAGGCCGCGGAGGAGTTTCTCCTGGTCCTGCGGCAGAACCCGGACCGCCCCTTCGTCCACTTCACCCTGGGGAACGTCTATCTGGCCCAGAAGCGCCACGTCGAGGCGGCCGAGGAGTTCAGGGAAACGCTCCGCCTGAAGCCCGATTTCCTCCTCGCCTCGTTCCGCCTCGGCCGGGCCCACCTGGCCATGGGCCAGGACGCCGAGGCCTTCCAGGCGTACGAGGGGGCGCTGCAGACGAACCCGCAGCTCGCGACGGCGCACGTGCAGCTCGGAGACCTGCTGGCCTCGGGCAGGAGGCACGCCGAGGCGATCGCCGAGTTCGAGGCCGCGCTGGCCATCCGCCCCACCCTGGTCGTGGCCCGCCTGAGGATCGGCGATCTGCATGCCGAGCAGGGGAAATACGCCGGGGCCCTGGCGGCGTACCAGGAGGCGCTGCGCCTCAAGCCGAACCGCGCCGGCGTCCATCTCCGGATCGGCAACCTGCACCTGGCGCGCGACCGGCCCGCCGAGGCGATCGCCGCCTTCCAGGAAGCGATCCGGCACAACCGGCTCTACGCCGAGGCCCACCGGCGGCTGGGGAACGCCCACGCGCAGCAGGCGGACTACACGCGCGCCATCGCCGAGTACCACGCATCGATCCGGATCAACGCCCGCAAGGCGGCGGCGCACCTCGACCTGGGGGATGCCTTCCGGGCGCTGAACGACGCCCGGAGCGCGGCCGCGGCCTACCGCAAGGCGCTCGAGATCGAGCCCGGCCTCGAGGCCGCGAAGGAACGCCTGGCGAAGGTCGAGGTCGGATGAGCGGCCGAGATGAAGGGTTCGCGGAGGGGCTGCCCCGACTGAGGAGCGACGTGGAGCATTTCTCCTGGCCGGCCAGGGGGGAGATGCCCGCGCAGCACTTCGTCCGCGACCCGAAGACCCTCCTCGTGTTCGAGTGCGGCGAGGCGGGCGCCTTCCTGTGCGAGAAGCTGGACGGCCGGACGTCCCTCGACGACATCTACGCCCTCTACGGCGAGAAGTTCGGGGCGCCGCTCCGCGAGAAGGACTTCGAGGTGTTCCTGGGCCAGCTGGCCGATCAGGGGCTCCTGGCCGACGTGAGCGCCCGGCAGCGGCGACGCACCTTCGCCGAGATCCTCGACCCCGAGGTCTTCCTGCCGCTCGCCCGGATCAGGCTGATGAAGGGAGACCGTTTCCTGGCGGCCCTCGGCCGCCGCCTCGGGTGGCTGTTCAGCCGCCCGGCGCAGTACGCCGGGGCCGCCGCGCTCGCCGCCTCCTCCGTCATCCTGGCGCTCCGCTTCGGCGCCTACACCCATGCCGTCTGGCTCCACTGGTCGCCCGGGTTCGTCGCCCTCACCATGGCGCTGTCGTGCTTCGTGGTCCAGAGCCCGCGGGCGCTGGTGCACGGCATCATGTGCAAGCGCTGCGGCGGGCAGGTCTCCGGAATCGGGCTGGGGCTTCTCTACTACGTCATGCCCGCCCTGTACTGCGACTGGGGGGAGATCATCTGGGTCGCCGGGAAGGAGAAGCGCCGCTGGGCGATCTTCTCCGGCATCTTCTACCAGCTCCTGGTCTGGGGAGTGGGGACGATCGGCTGGTGGCTGACCGCCCCCGGTTCCGCGGCCAACCTCTTCTGGCTGTCGATGTCGTTCGCCGCCGGGATGGGTCTCCTGCTCTTCGGGGCCAACCCGCTCGTCCAGATGGACGGCTACCTTCTCCTCGTCAGCATCATCGGGGTGCCGCGCCTGCGCGAGCGCTCGCTCGCCATCCTCGGCTCGTGGACGCTCAGGCGGCCCCTCCCCGAGATCCTCACGCGGCGCGAGAAACGCTGGTTCCTGCTCTACGGGGCCCTCACGTTCTTCTACGCCTTCCTGCACCTGGGGGTCGTGCTGTGGATGTTCTGGAGCCAGCTCACGCCGGCGTACGAAGGGGCCGGCGCGATCGCCACGATCCTGGTGGCGGTCTACTTCGCCCAGAAGCCGCTGTTCCACGTCCTCATGAAGCTGCGCCCGTTCCGCTGGCTGTGCGCGCGCGGCGGCGGCCCGCTCCGCTGGGGGGCGCGCCTGGCGCTGGCCGGCGCCATCGCCGCCCTCGGATTCATCCCCGTCGCCTACGAGACCGGCGGGCCGTTCCGCTTCCTGCCGAGGCAGCGCGCGGAGATCCGCTCCGAGGTCGAGGGGGTCGTCGAGCAGGTCCTGGTGAGCGAGGGGCAGTGGGTCGAGGCCGGCCAGCCGCTGGCCCTCCTCTCCGGGCGGGCCTCGACGCGGAACCTGGTCGCCGCGCAGGGCCAGGTCGACAGGGTGCGGGCGGAGCTGGCTCTCGTCGAGAGCGGCGCCAGGCCGGAGCAGATCGAGCGCGTGCGGGCCGGCGTGCGCAAGGCCCAGGCGGCCCTGGCGTGGAGCAAGCCGCGCGCCGAGCGCGTGACCCGCCTCTTCGAGGACGGCCTGGTCTCGGAGAAGGACTACGAGAACGCCCTGCACCAGCGCGACATGGACGCCTCCCGGCTGCAGGAGGCGCTCGCCGACCTCGACCTGATCATCAGCCCGTCCCGCGAGGAGCAGGTGCGTGCGCTCCTCGCCGATCAGAAGGCGCTGCAGGCCCTGGCGGACGACTACCTCGCCGATCTCGAAAGCACCACGCTGTCGAGCCCCATCGCCGGACGCGTCGTCACGCCCGACGTCGAGCTGGTCTCCGGCATGTACCTGAAGCCCGGACAGCGCGACCTGGTGATGGAGATCGAGGACGCGCGCACGGTGCGGGCCGAGGTGGAAGTGAGCGAGGAGGAGGTCAGCGAGGTCCGGCCCGGGGCGCCCGTCCGCCTGATCGCCTGGACGTGGCACGATACCCCGATTGAAGGCCGCGTGGTGAGCATCGCCCCCGTCGCGGCCCCCGCATCACGGACCTCGACCACCGCGATCGTCCAGGAGGACTCGGCCGATCTCGCCGCCCTGCAGATCCCCGGCGCCTCGACCCGCGTCCTGCGCGTGGTGACCGAGGTCCCGAACCCCGACGGCCTCCTCAAGTCCGACATGACCGGCTACGCCAAGATCGCCGCCGGCCGGCGCCCGCTCTGGGACGTGATCTTCCGCCCCGCCATCCGCTGGGCCCGCGTCAAGGCCTGGTACTGGATACCCTGAGAGCCCCTCCGACCGTCCGCCCGGGCCCCTGACCCGCGTAGCTTCTATGATGGCCGGCCGTCGGTTCGTAGAGGCTATGAATGACCGCGGGCGCTTCAAGGCCCGCAATCCATGATTCCCCCCGGGATCGGCGTGGAACGCGATTTGCAAACTTCCCGGGGTCCGATCAACACGACTGCTGCGGGCCGCCGCGCCTGCTCGAGGGGGAGTCATGAAAGCGCATCGTTTGCCCGTCCGCATGGCTCTCGCCGCGGGTATGGTCCTGGCCGGCTTCGCGCTCGGCCCCCGGCCGGCCTACGCCCAGGGTTGAGTCGCCGCGAGAATGAACGCGCCCGTGCTCGGCGCGGAAGAGGCCTTCGGCAAGCCGGACAGCTGGTCCGTGGCGTTCTCGTGGCGCTACCAGAAGTCCGATCGCCATTTCACCGGAAGCCATGAAGACACCGAACGCCAGGCCGAGGGGAGCCAGGTCATCAACCGGATCCACCAGCTCGAGCTGGCGATCACCCGGACGTACACCCCTCGCTGGAGCCTGACGGTCGGGATCCCCTATCTGATGGCGGTCCGATCGCAGGCGATCCGCGACCCGTTCCAGCCCCCCAACCAGTTCGGCAACGACCCGGTCGTCATGCGCTCCGAGACGCAGGCGCGGGGCATGGGCGACATCAGCATCACGCCGCGGCGCTGGATGTTCGATCCGACCAAGCAGACGAAATACAACATCGCGCTGGGCTTCGGGGTCAAGCTGCCCACGGGCGCCGACAACGTGCACGACACCCGGGTGATTCGCGACACGACGCCGACCGTGCCGGGCACGTTCGAGACCGAGAACGTGGTCCGCACCGTGGACCAGTCGATCCAGCCCGGCGACGGCGGCTTCGGCACGATCATGGATCTGCAGGGTTTCTACCGCTTCGCCAAGAACAAAGGCGCGCTCTATGTCACCGGGACGTATCTGATCAATCCCGAAGGCAAGAACGGCGTCGCGACCTACCGGAGCGGCGCCGGAGAGGAGATCATGTCCGTCGCGGACCAGTACCTCTACCGGGGGGGCGTGACCTGGTTTCCCACGCAGCACATCGGGCTGAGCCTGGGTGGACGCATGGAGGGGATTCCGACTCACGACCTGATAGGCGACAGCCACGGCTTCCGCCGCCCGGGCTACGCCACCTCCGTCGAGCCGGGCTTCAGCTACAGCAAGGGCTCCTACACCGTTTCGTTGATGGTTCCCTGGGCGCTGCACCGCGACAGGGTCAGGAGCGTCCCGGACATCGAAGACGGCGGCCAGGGGGACGCCGCGTTCGCGGATTACGTGGTGCTGGCCGGGTTCATCCGCCGGTTCTGAAGACTCACGGGGCCGGCCGATCCAGGACCTCACGGACTTTCTGCGTGAGCGACTCGATCGTGAAGGGCTTCTGGAGATAGGCCACCCCGGCCTCGAGCATGCCGTGCCGGGCGATGGCATCCCCCATGTACCCCGACATGTAGAGCACCTTCGCCGCCGGGCGGACCTTCGCCAAGTGTCCGGCCAGCACCCGGCCGCTCATCTCGGGCATGACGACGTCGGTGAGCACGAGGTGGATGACGTCGTCGTACCGCTCGCAGATCTGGAGAGCCTCGCGGCCTCCCTGCGCCTCGAGGACCTTGTAGCCGCGTGTCTCGAGGATCTCCCGCGCCAGGGAGCGGACGATCTCCTCGTCTTCCACGAGCAGGATGGTCTCGGACACCCCCGACGCCTGGATCGGCGCCCTGGGCGGCCTGTCCGGCGCGATCGCCTCGTCCACGCGCGGCACGTAGATCTTGAACGTCGTTCCGTGTCCCACTTCGCTGTAGACCCAGATGTAGCCGCCGCTCTGCTTCACGATCCCATAGACGGTCGCCAGGCCCAGCCCCGTCCCCTTCCCCTGCTCCTTGGTGGTGAAGAACGGCTCGAAGATGCGGGTCTGCGTGTCGCGGTTCATCCCCGTCCCGTTGTCGCTGACCACCAGCAGGACGTAACGGCCCGGCTGCGTCGGAACGTGCTGCCGGGCATAGGCCTCGTCGACGTCGGCATTCTGGGTCTCGATGAGGAGCTTCCCGCCCTGCGCCATGGCGTCCCTGGCGTTGACGACGAGGTTCATGACCACCTGCTCGATCTGTCCCGGGTCGGCCTTGACGTGCCCGAGATCCGGGCCCAGCTTCGTCCCGAGGTTGATGTCCTCGCCGATCAGGCGCTGCAACATCGGCAGGAGATTGCTGATGACCGAATTGAGATTCAGGACCTTCGGCGCCAGCACCTGACGGCGGCTGAACGCCAGGAGCTGGTGGGTGAGCGCCGTGGCGCGCGCCGAAGCGTCCTTGATGACCTCGAGCTCCCTCCGCGTCGAGTCGTCCGGGGCAAGGCGCAGGCGCAGGAGGTCGCAGCGCCCGCCGATGACGGTCAGGAGGTTGTTGAAGTCGTGCGCGATCCCGCCGGCCAGCAGCCCGACCGCCTCCATCTTCTGCGACTGGCGCAGCTGCTCCTCGCTCTTGCGCAGGGCCTCCTCGGCCTTCCGGCGCTCGCTCAGATCGCGGACGTAGCCCGTGAACAAGGGTGTCCCGGGCAGCGGGATCCGCGTGATGATGATCTCCACGGGGAACTCGGTCCCGTCCCGGCGCATGGCGGTCATCTCCAGACGGCGGTTCGCCATCCGGCTCTCCCCCGTCCGGACGGTGCGCTCCAGCCCCGCCCGGTGCTTCCCGCGCAGGTTCTCCGGGATGATGAGCTCCGCCATTTCCCGGCCCATCGCCTCGGCCCGCGCATACCCGAACATCTGCTCCGCGGCCCGGTTGAACTCCGTGATCTTCCCGAGATGATCGATGGTGAGAATGGCGTCCAGGGCCGTGTCCAGGATGGCCCCCTTGCGGGCCTCGCTCTGGCGCAGGACCCTCAGGTCCGACACGTCCTGCAGCATGACGATCGACTCATCGACCGCCCCGGCCAGCGATCGGATGGGCATCGCCGTGACGTAGATGTCCCGGGATCCCCCGCCCGTCTCCAGCCGCATCTCATGGTGGGCCACCGTTCCGGAGGTGAAGGCCCGCGCGGCGGGACACTCCTCGCACGGCTCCGGACGAACGCACAGGATCGAGTTGCAGGCCTTGCCGAGGATCGAGCCCGCGTCGTTCGCGCCGCCGAACCGCCTGCCGAACATCTCGTTGGCCCAGACCACCCGGAGCGACGAGTCGAAGGAGACGAAGCCCGCGTCCGTGTGGTGCAGGAGCGCGGAGAGCTTCTGCCGCTCCCGCTCGAGGACTCTCAGCCTCTCGTCGAGCGAGCGCAGACGCCGTTCGCCTTCGGCGACCTTCCGCTCGTGGGCGCTCTCGGAGAGGTCGGGGTCGGCTGCCTTGCGGGCGTTCCGGGACGCGGCACCCATTACGGGTCCACCGTCTTGAGGTAGGCTCCGGCCAGGTAATCGGCCACCTGTTCCACTTCGGCGACGGTGGCCGCATCGAAGGCGTCCAGGTCGTGGCTGTCGATGTCGATCTGCGCGAAGATCCGGTCCCCCTTGCGGATCAGAACGACCAGCTCCGAGCGCGTCGACGTCGAGCAGGCCAGGTAGTTGGGGGCCTTCGAGACGTCCGGGACGACGATGTTGCGCTTCTCCGCCACCGCCGTGCCGCAGATCCCGCGGCCCACGGCGATGAAGACGTGATCGGTGGGGGCGCCGATGAACGGTCCCAGCCGCAGGACGCTGTCGGGATACAGCTCGTAGATGCCCGTCCAGTGAAACCTCGGATTGGATCGGTGCAGGTGGTCGACCGCGGCGGCCAGCATCTTCTCCAAGCCGGCCCCCTCGTTCATCATGGTCTCGAGCGCCCGGCAGATCTGCTTTCCGGTCACACCAACCCCCGAGGTGATACGCCTCCCAATATCGAACCTGGGGCCGTTTCGTGCAACCTCATGGTGGTGCGGAGGTTGTTGCAGACAGCGGCCGACCCCGGGCGGGGGTCCGGGGTCGGCTCAACGAACTAGACTAAGCCACCTATTTACTATAATTTATGTGACAAATCCCACAAGCTCTGCACCACCACGGTCGTCATCCGGTTGACGTAGGACCGCCGGCGCTCAGGGGGCCGCGTACCCTACCGCGTGCCCGCGGACGACCGCCCCGCTGAGGACTCCGAAGTTCAGCGACGCGAAGTTGACCGCGTTGAACATCAGCGTGCACGGGGAAAGATCGTTGGGGCCGGCGCTCGACAGGTTCCCCTCCACGCAATTGGCGTAGTGGTGGTGCGCCCCCATCAGGTGCCCCATCTCGTGCGCCATGACTTCGGCCGTCGCATCGACGTTGGGGTTGAGGCCCAGAGCGTTCAGCGTGCCGGTCGTCCCGGTCTGCGGATCCTCGATCGAGCGGATGTCGCTGACGACGAAGAACGAATGCTCGTCGAAGCGGACGCCGCCGATGCAGTCGGCCTGCCCGACCACCGTCGCGCCGCCGGCGATGGCCTGCATCTCCTTGGTCGTGAATACGCCGACCAGATCGATCCCCCGAGGGGGGACCCCGCCCACCGTCGCCTTGGCCGCGGCGATGAGGTCCTCCGAGACCGAGGACGTGTAGGAGACGGCCTTCGTTTTTTTCAGGACCAGGTTGATGCCGAGCGGCGCGTACGACTCGGCGGCGCGCGCCATCAGCTGTCCGGCGACGGTCGCGTCGGTGCCGTCGAGGAGCAGCATGACGGAGAGCTCGATGGACTGCCCGGCGTCGGTCACCCCGGGGACGCCGGCGTCCGACGGGACCGCCTCGAGGCAATCGGCCCCGTCGGCGTCGACCGCCTGCTCGCGGGTCTTCATGGCGACGCCCCGGTAGGTCGAGCCGGGGGTGATGAGGAACGGCTGCACCCGCACTTCGTAGAACGTCGAACTGGTGTTCTCGATCACGACCGATTCGTTGCCGTCGCCGTCCGCCTGGCTCGCGACCAGGACCCCCTGGTCATCGTAGACGAACAGGTCGTAGTCGTCGTCTTCGAACCCCGCCTCGGGCGAAATGGCGATCAGGACCCGCCGGATCGAGCCGCCGTCGATGGTCAGGCGGAAGTGATCGCACAGCGGATCGGAGCTCGTCGCGCAGGCGGCTGGATTGGGGGCGTAGAAGGTGCCCGTCCAGGTCGCCTCGTCGTTGCTGCCGCTGAGCGTGCCGCTGGACGGCTCGGCCGCTCGTATCGTCGCCGCAGGTCCGGCGATCAGCATGAGGATTGCGGCGATGCCGTACGGAAGACTTCGAAGGATCGATCCAATGCACCGCTGGCTCATGGCCTCACTCCTCCCTTAGGTTGTGGGACGCTCGACGCGACACGCGGCCACTCAATTTCGCGGCAGATATACGCCGTCGGCGTCCGCGAGTCTTTCAGGTGATCACCTGATTGGCAGGCGGGAAAACACGGATGTCGCCGGGGTGAATCCCCGGGCACCGGAAGAGCGGTTCCCGGTGTAGGCTGCAGGCGCACGGCCTCGCTGCGGATCGACCGCCCGAGGACCGCATTCAATCGCCGGGAGCAGGCGGCCCGGAGGAGGACCGAATGGCCGAAAGCGTCTACAAGATCATCGAGCTGGTCGGAACGAGCAGCGAGTCCTGGGAAAAGGCGGCGGCCGCGGCCGTCAAGCGCGCCTCGCAGACCCTCAGGGATCTGAGGGTCGCGGAGGTGGCCACGCTCGACATGCAGATCAAGGACGGCAAGGTCGAGGCCTACCGCGCCAAGCTGAAGGTCTCGTTCAAGTACGAAGGCTAGGAGCCTGCCCGAGGATTCGGGCAGGCTCCCGGGCCAGCCCGGGGCCGGCCGCTTCCACAGCCGCGCCGGCCCCAGGCGCCTTCCCCATGGGTCGGACATTCTACGGCGCGGTGGCGTCCGGGAACGGAGGGCGCCTGATGAGAGTCGGGCGCGGCTCCGCGTGGACGTCGATTTGCGTGTCGAAGCACCTCGAGCCGTTCTGCGACAGGAGGGCGTCGATGAGCGGGAAGGCGTCGCCGCCCGCGATCCAGCCGCTGTCGTAGCGCGCCGGCTCCTCCCGGCCCACGGAGAGCAGGAGCGACAGGCGCTGCTGCGACGCCCCGTCCCCGCCGAACGTGTAGAAGCCGGCCCCCCGGATCGGCGTCCCCGAGGACGTGGTGGCCAGGGGACTCCGCTGCACGAGCCAGCGGACGTCGACCACGGCGAACTGTCTGAAGGGCGCCTCCGACGCGAGGGAAACCAGGGCGAAGTTCCCCTTGATCGGCAACAGCGGACCGATGACACAGTCACACATCTCGAAGCAGCCGCGCTGGAAGGTACTCTTCTCCGTCAGCCGGTAGGGAGTGACCTGGTCGGCGGGGACGGGCGACGCATGGATTCTGAAGACGGTGTCGAAACAGTATTGGTTGTTGATCGAGATCGTGATCGCGATCACCGGGAAGGGGGCCGGGCCGGTCACGAGACCGCTGGTGAAGCGCTCGACCTTGTTGTCCCCGACCTTCAGGTCGAGCGTCAGCTCCTGCTGCAGCGCGAACTCGCCGCCGATCCGGTAGGTGCCGGACCCGGTGATGAAGGTCTCGGTCCCGCCGAGATTGACCGACCAGTTGATCCCGGTGACGGTGTAGTTCGTGAACAG
>DASYUH010000052.1 GCA_036001465.1 Candidatus Polarisedimenticolia bacterium | reverse complement strand
GCACGGTGCGCGGCATTCTCGAGCAGTTCGGCTGGGAGACCGAAGACATGGGGAAGGCCGAAGCGGCGCGCGCCATCGAGCCGCTCTGCATCCTCTGGTGCATCCCCGGCTTCCTGAGGAACGACTGGACGCACGCCTTCAAGCTATTGCATCAGCGGTAGGAGTCTTCTTGAGGGCTCTCGAAAATCATCGAGCCGTCGTCAGGGACGTCGAGTAGAATACCAGCAGCAATCACCGTCACCAAACGCCAAAAGGACGCGGACGTTCGTCGTGAGAAACCCGAAAATGCCCCTGCCTGCGCGGGTCTCGCCCGCGCGCGACAGTTTGTCGAATGAATTCCCCCGCCCGAAGGACAAACTCCTCGAGGTCATCCAGAACGAGGCCCGCCTCGAGGCGTTGCGGCGCACCTCGCTCCTCGATTCTCCGCCCGAGGAGGCTTTCGACCGCCTGACGCGCCTGGCAACCGCCGTGCTCCGAGTGCCGGTGGCGATCGTTTCGCTGGTGGACAGCGATCGGCAGTTCTTCAAGAGTCAGTGCGGCATGTCCGAGCCTCTCGCGTCTTTACGACAAACTCCCTTGACGCACTCATTCTGCAAGCACGCCGTGGCGTTGCGCGAACCCCTCATCGTGCCGGACGCCCGGCTGGATCCAAATTTCGTTCATAACCCCGCCATCTCCGAGCTCGGGCTGATTGCCTACGCGGGGATCCCGCTGATCAGCCCTGAAGGGCATGCCCTTGGGTCGTTTTGCGTCCTGGACGGACAGCCTCACGACTGGACGGAGGAGGACATCGGAATTCTCCGGGTCCTCGCGACTTCCACGATTTCCGAGATCGAGCTGAGGCGCCAGTCCGGGGAGCTTCGATCCCTGACCGCGAATCTACAGGGGCTCGTTGAATCCCGAACTCGTGAGCTGCGAGACTCCGAGGAGCGCCTGCGTGTGCTGCTCGAAGTCAACAACGCCATCGTCACTTGTCTCGACAGAGAATCCCTGTTCTCCGCGACTGCGACGTCGCTCAGGAGGGCGATCCCGTTCGACCGCGCTGCGCTCGTCCTCCACGATCCCCTCAAGGACGTCTTCAAGGTGCTGGGCGTGGTGGGCCCCGAGCCCTCGCCTCCCATCATTCCGGTTGGGACCGAGTGGCCCCGGCAGCAGAGCCGCGCGGGCTGGATCCTCGATCATCGCGAGCCCATCGTCACGACGGACCTGCAGGATGCGCCCCCATTCGTCGAGCACGGTCCGCTGCTTAAGGAGGGGATCCGCTCCGCGGTCTCGGTCCCCCTGGCGAGCAAGAGGAGGATTCTCGGAACGCTCAACGTGGGGAGCCGCGTGCCCGGTCGGTACGGCCAGCCGGAGGCCTCGCTGCTCGCAGCGATTGGCGAGCAGGTGGCGCTCGCCATCGAAAACTTGCTGGCTTACGAGGAGATCGCCGCCCTCAAGGCGCGCCTCGAGGAGGAGAATCTTTACCTCCAGGAGGAGGTTCGGGCGGAGGCCGCGTTCGGCGATGTGGTCGGCGAGTCTCCGGCCATCCTCGGGGCGCTCGCGAAGGTACGCAAGGTGGCCCGGACCGATTCCACGGTTCTGGTCACCGGCGAGACGGGCACTGGAAAGGAGCTGATCGTCCGCGCCATTCATGCTCTGAGCCGGCGAAAGGACAAGATCCTGGTGAAGGTGAATTGCGCCGCCCTCCCGGGCGGGGTGATCGAAAGCGAGATCTTCGGCCACGAGAAGGGAGCGTTCACCGGCGCGCTCACGCGCAAGATAGGCCGATTCGAGCTTGCCAACGGGGGCACGCTTTTCCTCGATGAGATCGGCGATCTTCCGCTGGAGCTGCAGGCGAAGCTCCTGCGCGTATTGCAAGAGGGCGAGTTCGAGCGGGTCGGCGGGGCGCAGACGCTGAAGGTCGATGTGCGGCTGATCGCGGCCACGAATCGCGACCTCCAGCAGGCCGTGAGCGACGAGCGCTTCCGGGCGGACCTCTACTATCGCCTCAACGTATTTCCGATCGTCATCCCGCCCCTGAGGGAACGGCCGAAGGACATTCCTCACCTGGCCCGGCATTTCGCCATGCTCTGCGCTTCGAAGATGGGGAAGCGCGTTGGGAGACTGAGCGCGGACGTGTTGGACCGGATGAGCGCCTACGCCTGGCCCGGGAATGTGCGCGAGCTTCAAAACGTCATCGAGCGGGCGGTCATCCTCTCGCCCAAGGGCCGTTTCGAGCTCGGGGACATCGCGGCGGCGCCGCCCGGCCGGAACCCAGAGCAGAAGCTGCGGAGCCTCGAGGATGTCGAGCGTCAGCACATCGTCGCAGTTCTCGAGGAGACCCGTTGGCGGATCAGCGGTGAGCGCGGCGCCGCCAAGATCCTCGGCCTCAAGCGAACGACCCTCGAAGCCCGCATGAAGAAGCTCGGCATTCTCCGCCGTCCCTGATCGAGGCCACGCCTCAGGGAGCGGCTCGCAAACCGCCGCCCCGCGCACCTCGAGCGTTGCCATCCCTTCGGCATTCTCCCAACAGGTCGACATTCAATCCCGGCCCCGCTTCACCAGGATCGCAGGCCGTCCGGGCTCCCAAATCGATTCCACGCAGCGTCTTGCGTTCCCCGCGGGAGCAGTGTGGAGAGCCTGGCACGGGGCGTGCGATAGGAGGTGTCGCTGTCGAGGAGAGAAGGAGGTCGCCGTGGTATTGCGAATCAGCCAGATCGAGGGATCGGACTCCGGGACGATTTTGCGTCTCGAGGGGCGCGTCGTCGCGGAAGTGGCCACCGTGCTGGAGCAGGAATGCTCCGAACTTCTCGGAGGCTGGGACGAGGTGATGCTTGATCTGGCCGGCGTCACCTTCGTCGACCTCGCGGGTGTCGAAGTGTTCCGGCGACTCAGCCGAGCAGGGGCCGAGATCCTCTGTCCTTCTGGGGCCGTCGCGAGCGTGCTCGAGGGAGCAGGCGTCCCCGTCACGCTGGAGGCGGACAGGGTGGACGATGGCCGCCTTTAGAGTCACCGACCTGCCGGACGGAGACGACCGGTTCGTGGTTCCGTCCGCGACCCATCGCTCATGGGTGTACGTCCGGGGAGTCGACGACGCCACCGAGCTGACTGGCGCGTCGATGGATAGGGCTCCCGGCGCGCCCATGAGCGATCTTCACCTCACTGGTCAGGAAGCCGCCCTGTTGTGTCTCGGTAGTCATGCCCAGGCGCCCTACCCCCCAACGTTCTTAAGGAGGACACAATGAAGAAACTTGCCCTGTTCGCACTGACCACGCTCATTCTGTCGTGGCCGGCCGTCAGTTCGGCCGCTCCGGTCGTCTTCGAGTCATCCGGGGCGACGCCCGCCGATATCCAGGTCGTGGTGGATGACTTCCGGGCCTTTCTGGGCCCCCTTAACCCCAACGTGGCCGGCTCCTTCCCCAGTGGCCGCCGGGAAATCAACTGGGATGGCGTGCCGGACGCTTTCTCGGCCCCGAACAATCTCCCCGCCAACTTTTTCAATGCCAATTCCCCGCGGGGCGCCGTGTTCTTCACTCCCGGCGCGGGCTTTCAGGTGAGCGCCGACAGCGCCAACCCGACCAACACGCCGATTCTCTTTGGCAATCTCCACCCCGCCTTCCCGCTGCTGTTCAGTACCTTCAGCCCGCAGCGGCTCTTCACCGCCTTGGACAGCAATACGACGGAGACGCTCTTCTTCGTGCCCGGCAGCGCCACCGGCGCGACCGTCGCCGGGTTTGGCTCGGTATTCACCGACGTCAATCGCCGCGATGGAACGAAGATCGAATTCTTCGACGCCAATGGCGTACTGCTCTTCAGCCGAAATGTTCTGCCAGGACCCGCGAGTCGCCGGAGCCTTTCGTTTCTGGGAGTAGGATTTGACGCCGGCGAGCGTGTCTTTCTGGTACGGATTACCAGCGGGAATCGTATTCCGAAAACGCCCGCTCGAGACGTGGCCGTGATGGATGACTTCATTTACGCCGAACCCCAGGCATTGCCCTAGACCCGGGACCATCCGTCGTATAGAAGGATCCAAGGGAGGCCCGCCATGCGGCTCACTGGATCCAGTAAGACCCTTGCCGCCGCGGTCGGGTGCGCGTTCGCCCTGGCCGCGGCGGCCACATGCATCGACGCCTCCTACTGGGCCGGGACGTCGGTCGGCAAGACTCCTCCGAACGACCTCGGGGCGCGAACGTATCAGGGACGGCAGGAGGGGCCTCTGGAGGCGGGCACCCCAGCCTGTCCCTGAGTCTCATCCGGCCGGCGCCCCGTCCTTCCCATTTTCAGACGCGGCTGTTCGACTTCGGACACTTTCCCGCGCGATCCGACCTCTGTCTCGATGAGATCCTCGGCACAAACTCTCTGATCGGTGCGCCGGAGCCGTTGGCACGATTCGTGAACGGTGTGTCGACCGTGGAAGCGATCCAGAACGCATACCCCGGCCGGATCGGGTCAGACAAGGAGGGCCACCGCATGAGACTGACAGACGAAGTCGCAAGGGAAGTCCAGGTGGAGCGCGATCCGGCGGGCTCTTCCGTTGAGCTGAAGATTGCCGCGACGGCGGGGCACGACCCTCATATCATCTATCTGAGTCGCGAGGAGGCGCGTCGACTCGCCGCGCTCATCCTGTTCCAGGCGGAGCGGCTGGACCGGTCCCGGGACGATCGGCGCCTGATTCACGCCGCCCTTGAACGTCGGACCGCCTAGGACATCGCGAGGGCGACCTCAGACCTTGCGCGCTTCGGGAAAGCGCGGCAGGCCGTCGTCCGGAACCGGCTCCCAGGGCGCGGCGTAGGCGACGTACTGACGGTACGACGGCCGGATGCCCGGATCGGCGTCGAACGTCCCCAGGCGAACGCTGATCACCTCCGGGTCCTTCTGGCTCTGGCTCCAGACGGCGCCACCGCAATTCGAGCAGAAAACCTTCGCGAAGCCGTCCGGCGGGCGCCAGGCCTTGATCAGCTCCTGCCCCGAGAGTATCCGCAGCGATCCGGGGGCGATGCGCGCCGAGGCTGCTGCCGCAGTGCCTGTGCGCCGCTGGCAGCGGGTGCAGTGGCAGTAGCCGGCCATCACGAGCGGCTGGGCGATCTCGTAGCGGACGCTGCCGCACAGGCAGCCCCCGGTCAGCGGAAGCTTGGGCATGGTCCTGGTCTCCTCTCGAGCGTTTGACCTGAACGCGGCTTACAGTTGGATCATTCCTCCGTCGACCACCAGCTCCGTCCCTACCACGAACGAGGACTCGCTGGAAGCCAGGTAGAGGACCGCGGCGGCGATCTCGTCCGGCTGGCCGAAGCGCTTCAGAGGAACCCGCTCACTGATTTGATGCTTGAGCTGCCGGGTCTGGTCCTCCGGCAATCCCATGCGTTCGAAGATCGGAGTCGTCACCGGTCCCGGGCTGACGACGTTGACGCGCACGCCGCGCGGCAGCAGGTCGGCCGAGAGCGTCTTCGCCAGGTTGACCACCGCCGCCTTGGATGCCCCGTAGACGGTAGAGCCCGGCATCCCCAGGTGCGCGTTGATCGAGGCGTTCAGGACGACCGCGGAGCCGCGCGTCATCAAGGGGACCGCCTTCTGGACGGTGAAGAACGCCCCCTTGAGGTTGGTCGCCATCGTCTCGTCGAAGAACGCTTCGGTCACCTCCTCGAACGGGACGAACTTTCCGATGCCGGCGTTGACGAACAGGGCGTCGATCCGGCCGAATCGCTCCTTGATCCGGTCCATTGCGGTGGCGATCTCCGGGATGCGAAAGGCATCGGCCTTGATCACCAGGACGTCCGCCCCGAGCTCCTCCTGGGCCGTCTTCAATGTGGCGTCGTTTCGTCCCGTGATCGCCACCCTGGCCCCCTCGTGGAGGAACGCTCGCGCCGTGGCGAGCCCGATGCCACTGTTCCCGCCTGTGACCACCGCGACCCTGTCCTTGAATCTCTCGCTCATCGAAGTCTCCTTATGGTTGTGGCCTTAGCGGCCGCGGAGGCTGACAGTTTCAAGCCGCGTGCCAGTCCTGTGGCAGGAGTCGATTCATCGCGGAACACGCTGAGCGTGCTTTGTTTCCCGCGCGCCGCGCCGGGACGCACGGCCATGGCGCTGCTGCATGAAATCGAACACCTGCGCAATAGCAATCAACGTCGTCCGGGCAGCAAGTCTATCTCCTCGTGACGGTGAGGACCGTGGTGGCCGTGCTCGTGGCGATGCCGTCGGTGGCCGTCAGGCGGAACGTGTAGGTCCCGGCTTTACCCACCGTCGCCGTGAAGGTCTTCTCGTTGCCGGCGGTGAACATGAGCCCGGGATTGGTCGGGCCGCTCACCAGGTTCCACTGCAGGATCAGCCCGTCGCCATCGGGGTCGGCGGGCGGCGTCTGGGTCCCCGGGAAGCAGTCGGCCGAGCCGCAGTCCAGCGTGAACTGCTGGTTCTGCACCACCGGAGCGTGCGGCGTGATCGTGCGTCCCGGCGCGCTGCGCCGCCAGCGCGAAGTAGGACAGGTGCGTGAAATGGTCCCACGGGACCATGGCGGCCGCATCGGTCCATCCCCGCCAGCTCACGGGGTATGCGAGTATTTTTTTCGCGAATCCCTTCCACTCGATCGCGCCCGCGGGCGCGGCGCACAGCAGAGCCAGCGTGATCGAAGCCAGCCGAGCCCCGTGTCGCTTCATGAGGTCTCCTTTCCTGCGGGAGGGCCTGTCGCCTCCGGTTGCCTGGAGGATGCCGGGTTCTGCGGCAGGAAGGTGGCGGCCAGCCCGTGGACCATGGTGCAGCGTCGCGCGGCATCGGTTCTCGGAAGGATCGGTGTCGGCTTCGGGACTATGGAACAGGGCGGCGTGAAGGACAACTCCGTCAGGGGCGCGCGTCCACGGCGTCCTCGGGGGCGAACCGGTAGCCGACCCCTTCCAGCGCCTCCACGGCCGAGCGGTAGCGTCCGAACTGCGGCATCAGGTAGGCCCCCACGACGTCGTCTTTCACCCCCTCGATCATCTCGCGGGCGATGAGGACTCCCTCGCGCCGTCCCGCCTCGGGCGTCGAGGTCCTGGCCATTCGCGTGCGGATTGGCGCGGGGATCTGCATTCCGGGGACTTCGTTGTGCAGGAACTCGGCGTTGCGCGCGCTGGCCAGCGGGCAGATGCCGACGAGGATCGGCAGGCCGAGCGTGCGCGTGTCGGCCAGGAACCGCCGCAGGACCTCGGGGTCGTACACCGGCTGGGTCATGACGAACTCGGCGCCGGCGCGCTTCTTCTCCTCCAGGCGCCGCAGCTCGCGGTCGTAGTCGTGCGCGGCCGGCTCGGCGCCGCAGGCGAGAAGAAAAGACGTCCGCCCCTGCATCGGCTTGCCGGACGGGTCGATGCCGTAGTTGAGCAGGTCGGCCAGCCGCAGGAGGCCTACCGAGTCCAGGTCGAACACGGCGGTGGCGGTCGGGAAGTCTCCCATCTTCGGCGGATCGCCGGTGATGATGACCAGGTTGCGGATGCCGAGCACCCAGGTCCCGATGAGATCGGAGTGCAGCCCGAGCAGGTTCCGGTCGCGGCAGCAGACGTGCAGGATGACGTCGATCCCGGCCTTCTCCTGGATCTGGACTCCCAGCGCCAGGTTGCTCATCCGGGCCACGGCGCGCGGCCCGTCGGCGGTGTTGACGACGTCGGCGCCGGCCCGCTTGAGCATCGCCGCGGCCGCGAGCGCCCGGGCGGGATCGAGCCCCGGATCGGGATTGACCTCGACCGAGACGACGAACGACTCGGGCCCCGAGACCGGGAGGCGCGGCCCGGCGGGGTCGATGCGCTCGCGGAAGACGCGCCCCAGCTTCGCCCCGAGAGGGGACTTCATGTCCATGGGCACCGGCGGCTGCCGGCTCACCTCCGGCATCCTGACGGCCGCCTTCGCCTCCTCGATCTTCACCCGGCCACCCGACAGCATGGCGGCGGCGTCGACCACCCGGCGGATGTGTTCCGGGCCCGTCCCGCAGCAGCCGCCGACGAGCGCCAGGCCGCTCTGGAAGAGCCGCCGCGCGTAGACGCCGAAGTACTCGGGCGTCGTCATGTAGATGGTCCTCTCGTCGAGCCGCCGGGGGCGGCCGGCGTTCGGCTGGGCGCTGACGGGGCGGCCGTGCCCGAGCATCTCGCGGGCCACCTCGAACACGAAGGCGGGGCCCTCGGCGCAGTTGACCCCCAGGACGTCCGCGCCGCGGTCGTTCAGGAAGTCGGCGATGAGGGCCGGCGAGAGGCCGTCGATCGCCGGCCGGTCCTCGCTGAACGACATCTGCGCCACGATCGGCCCCTGGTACAGCGCGCGCGCCGCCTGGAGCGCGGACTCCATCTCGGCGGCGCTGATGAACGTCTCCAGGACGAGGAGGTCGATCCCCTCCTCGAGAAGCGCTTCGATCTGCTCCTTGAAGATCGAGGCGAGGGCCTCGCGCCTCTCGTCGTTGAGCCCGCCGGTCATCCGCCCGGTTGGGCCCACCGACCCGGCGACGTACGCCCGCCCCTCCGCCGCCTGCCGGGCGAGGCGCACGCCCGCCCTGTTGATGTCGCGCAGGCGATCCTGGGCGCCGTAGCGGCTGAGGAGCTCGCGGTTGGCGCCGAAGGTGTTCGCCTCGACGATCTGCGCCCCCGCCGCCACGTAGTCCCGATGGATGTCGAGCACCAGGTCGGGGCGCGCCAGGTTGGCCTCGTCGAACGACCGCGTGATGAAGTAGCCGCGCTCGTACAGCTGCGTCCCCATCGCGCCGTCGAACACCAAAGGACCTCGCTTCAGCGCTTCGAGGAAGGGCGTGTCTGGAAGAGGCATCTCGACCCCGCGCCGCGGCAGGGAGCGCTCCGTGGAGGGAACTGGAGCCGACGGCCGGGGTTGAACCGGCGACCTACTGATTACGAATCAGTTGCTCTACCACTGAGCTACGTCGGCGCCCGATGGACGTTCCGGCGAAGAGCGGGTAGTTTAAGCGGGCCCCGTCCGTGATGCAAGTCACGACTTGACACCGAGCGGCACGGACGGGGGGCCCCCGCCATCCATTGTCACCCTCCAATCCCGGCGCGCGCTTGCGCTTTGCGGCTTCTTCCCTAAGTTATGCAGGGGGTTAAGGACCCGGAGGGGGAGGGGGCGCGGTCCTGGCATCCGCTTTGCCCTCCTTTCCTGGTGTCGGAGGACGATCCCATGCAAGGCGGACGAGGGGTTCCGGGAGACGGGCGGGGCGGGTTCACGCTCATCGAGCTGCTGGTGGTGGTCGCGGTGATCGGGATCATCTCGGCGATCGCCCTGCCGAACCTGCTGAACTCTCTCGACAAGGCCAAGCAGAAAAAGACCATGTCCGATGTCCGATCGATCGGAGTCGCCATCGAAGCCTACGCCACGGACACGGCCAAGTACCCCATGGCCACCGGAAGCTGGGCGGTCCTCAAACCGCACATCGATCCCTACTTCATCAAGGCCCCGCCGGACAAGGACGGCTGGGACAACACCTGGGACGCCGGCACGACCGCGACCGGGGACAACTACACCGTGGCGAGCAACGGGAAAGACGGCGTCGCCGGTGTGCGTCCGGGGGGCATGACCCAGAACTTCAACTGCGACATCGTGTTCTCCCAGGGCCTGTTCTACCAGTGGCCCGAAGGGACCCAGTCCTAGACTCCTGATAGACTCCGGTCTCAGCCGGCTCGCGCCGGGGGAGGCCACCTGCCCGCCGCATCGCGCACTCTGACAGCGAGGCATCGTGTGGAGACGCGGGTGGAGGGGTCGCGTTTCATCGCCACCGCCTTCCCCGCGAGCGACGAGGCCTCGGCCCGCGCCGGGATCGAGGCGGTCCGCGAGGAGCTCCCGGACGCGACGCACCACTGCTGGGCCTTCGTCCTCCAGGGGACGGGAGCGGAGCCGCTGGCGCGTTCTCACGACGCCGGCGAGCCGGCCGGCACGGGGTGGGCCGCCGATCGGGCAGGCGATCCGACGCGCCGGGCTCATGGACACCGTGGTCGTCGTCACGCGCTATTTCGGAGGCACACTGCTCGGCAAGGGAGGGCTGGCGCGCGCCTACCGCGGCGCCGCGTCCCTGGCGCTGGCCTCGGCGCCGTCGGGAACGGCGGTGCGGCTCCGTCGTGTGCGGCTGAGCGTGCCCCACGCCCTCGACGGCCAGGCGCGCCACCTGGTGGCGCGCCGCGGAGGCCGGGTCGAGGCGGCCGCCTACGACGATCCGCTCCGGGCCGTTCTCGAGGTGGCCGTGCCCGCGGACGCTCTCGACCGCCTGCGGGAGGATCTGTCGGCTTTGGCGAAAGGGGACCTCGAGGTGGCCGCCCTCGTTTGATCCGGCCCCTGCCGACTGTTATCATCGCGGCCACCTGGAGGATCTCCGTGCCCAGCTTCAAGGACCAGCGGCCGACGGCGGGACACGGCGACGACGCCGAGGACACGACCCTGATCGACAGGGACGTCACGCTGATCGGCGAAATCGTCTCGGACGAGAACATCAGGCTGCGCGGGCGCGTCGAGGGGAACGTCCTGACGTCCGGCTCGGTCGTCATCGAGCCGCAGGGCTCGGTGCGCGGCGACATCACCGCCGAGAACCTCATCGTCGAGGGCTCGATCGAGGGAAAGGTCGTGGTGGCGCGCAAGTTCGAGCTCCGCCCGACCGGTCGCATGCGCGGCGACATCCGCGCCTCGATCGTGGCGATCGCCGAGGAGTCGTTCCTGCAGGGGAAGGTCCTCGCCACCGAGAAGATTTCCACCAACGTCAAGAAGCGCCGGCTCGAGAGGCCGTGACCGGCAGGCAGGCCGGCAACGCCCGGCTGATCGTTTTTCTGATCCTGGCCGGCGGGCTGTCCGTCCTGCTGGTCCTCTACACCCTCGGCCATCGCAAGCCCGGGATCCCCGCCGACGCCGATCATCTCCGCAGCCTGGATCCGCCGGCCTGCCTGGAGTGCCACGGGCCGGCCGGAAAAAACCCGCGCGGCAAGAACCACCCTCTCAACGATCGGTGCTTCGACTGCCACGAGCGAGTCTAGGGGAGCGCGGCGAGAGCGCCCGCGCCACCAGGTCCACTCCGATGATCGGGGCCGCCAGGAGGAGGCGCCGCTTCAGCGACCGGTAGGGTTGCCGGCCGGCGATCACGTCCGAAAGGACCCGCGCCATCGCGCGGCTGCTCCCGCCGAGGAACACCAGGGTCTCGAGGAACCGGGCGTCGAAGAAGCGCCCGGCATGCCGCGCGGCGAGGGCGAGCTCGGGAGCGAAGCGTCGCGACCAGGTCGAGGCGTAGCGCTCCGGTCGTCGTTCGATGAGCGCATCCGCGAGGAGGTCCCCCGACACCATGGCGTAGTAGATCCCCTCGCGCGTCAGGGGGTCCACGAACCGCCCCGCGTCCCCCACGACCGCCCAGCCGTCGCCGCACGCGGGCGCGCCGTCGCCGCGTCCGGGAGCGCCCGGGATGAGGGCGGAGTAGCGCTCCGAACGCTGCAGGATCCCTGCCGGGTAGCGCGATGCCAGGAAGCCATCCATCAGGCTCCTGAGCTCCGCGGCGGGGAGCGAGCCCAGCGGAGCGCAGATGCCCGCCGACGCATGGCCGGGACGCGGAAACACCCAGAGATACCCCTCGAGGCCGGCGTAGAACTTGAGGGTGATGAATTCCTCGGAGATCTGCGGCAGGTAATACCCGATCCCCTGGGCCACGTTGTCCTGGTGCGCACCGGGCGAGAGTTTCCGGCGCGCGCTGCCCGCCGCTCCGTCGGCCGCCACCAGAAAGTCGAACGGGCCGTGGGCGTCGGCCGGCCGGTCCCCGGCCCGGGTCGCTTCAGCGCCCCGCGCCAGGGCGCGCACCGTCCACGTGTCTCCCTCCCGGTCGAACGACAGGGCGCGCGCCCGAATCCAGCGCGCCCCCGCGGCGACCGCCCGATCCAGCATGAACGCATGCAGGTCGGCACGGCTGAACATGTACAGGGGATCGAGCAGGGGAAAGCGCGCCTCCCGTCCCGAAGGAGCCACGATGAGGCATTCATGGACTTCCTTCCCGGGAAGGCGGGCATCGAGCAGGTAGGGATAGCGCTCGATGCCGCGCGCGGGGATTCCCCCGCCGCAGGCCTTCTCGAAATGAGAGCGCGGCTCGAACAGGCTCGTCGCGCACCCGGCCTCCGCCAGCCGCTGCGCGCAGCGGGCCCCGCCCGGGCCGCCGCCGATCACCGCAACCCGAAGATCGCCCGTGCCTCTCATCCCCGCGGCCCTCTCCTCGCGCGTGATGATAGCGGACCTGGTCCCGCGCGGGGTCGTCCGACCCGCGTTGTGGGGCCCAGGCCCTTCCGTTTATAGTGACGCCGTGGCCTACGTCCTGGGACGCATCCTCGAGGTCGCCGCGATGCTGACGCTGGGCGTCGCGCTTCTGGTGTACGGGTTCGGGGAACAGAACATGAACGCCGAGCTCGGCTGGCTTCTCGCCGGCAGCGTGCTGTTCCTGATCGGCTATGCCCTCGAGCGCCGTTCCGGAAAGGGGGCGTGAATGGCGCGCCCGGCGCCCCCGCGCGGAGCGCCGCAGGCGGCCGGCGAAGACCGGACCGTCCGCATCCTCCTGGTGGACGACGTCCTGCCGTTCATCGAGCTGCAGAAAAACTACCTCAAGAGGACCACCTGCCGCATCCTGACGGCGCGCACCGGCGCCCAGGCCCTCAAGGTCTGCCGCCTGGATCGGCCGGACCTGATCTTCCTCGACGAGGCGATGCCCGGCATGGACGGCATCGAGGCCTGCCGCCACCTCAAGGCCGACCCCCTGGTCGGCGGCGTTCCGGTCGTCATCGTGTCCGGCGAGGGACGGCGGGAAGAATGCCGGCAGGCCGGGTGCGACGGGGTGCTGATCAAGCCGTTCGACGCGCCGGCCTTCCTCGAGATGGTGCGGCGCTTCGTGCCGCTCCTGGAGCGGAACGAGGGGCGCATCCCGGTCAGCTGCCGGGTCGAGTTCTCGGCGCCGTCGGGCAGCTATACGGCCTACACGAGGGACGTGAGCCTGCACGGGCTGTTCCTCAAGAGCCCGCGTCCCTTCGCGATCGGGGTCCGCCTGCATCTGACCCTGCACCTGCCGATGCGGCCGGCATCCGGCGGGCCGCGGATCACGACGAGCCTGAACCTCGAGGGGGAGGTGCGGCGGGTGGTCCGAGCGGTCCCGGGCGAGCGCCTGCTCCCCGGGGTGGGCGTGCGCTTCCTGGACATGCGTCCCGAGGCCCTCGACTGCATCGAGAGATTTATCGCCTCGCGGCGGTAAACCCCGGGAGGGTCCCGGCCGTTGGATCCGATGTGGAGGGGGGGTGTGGAGCAGGATGACTTCGCCCTCATGGACGACGTCAAGAACGATCGGGAGGGCGCATTCGAGACGCTCGTCCGGCGCTATCAGAGGCGGCTCTACCGCCTGGCGTACGGATATCTCAGGAACCATGAAGACTCGCTCGACGCTGTGCAGGAGGCGCTGGTGAAGATTTACGTCGCCCGGGCCGCCTTTCGGCCGACCGCCCACCCCTTCACGTGGGCGGCCCGCATCCTGGCGAACCACTGCATCGATCTGTTGAGGCACAGGCGAAGCCGCCCGACGGAGTCCCTCGATGCGGCGCCGGGGGACGCGGACGATCGCGCGCCCCGGGATCTCGTCTCCAGGGACGAGCCGCAGGAGGCCCGCCAGGAGAGGCGCGAGCTGGGGCGGGCGCTGAAACGGGCGATTTTCAGCCTTCCGACGAACCAGAGGGAGATCTTCATGCTGAGGCACTTCGGGGAGATGCGGCTGGAGGAGATCGCCACGGCGCGAGGCTGCGCGCTCGGAACGGTGAAATCGTCCCTGCACCGCGCCGCGGCGGCCATCCGCGACTATCTCGGGACGTGCGATCCCCCCATCAAGTACCCGGCCCGGGAAGGGGAGGTCCGGTGATGGCGCCGTTCGGTTGCGGATGGGCCCGGCGGGCGATGCCTCTCAGGTACTACGCGGCCCTGACGGCCGAGGACGGGGAGGCTCTCCTGAGGCACCTGTCCTCCTGCGCGCCGTGCGCCTCGCAGTGGGAGACCCTGCGGCGGGCCCTCAACGCGGCCGACCCGGAGACGGTCTTCCCGATGGAGGCGGAGGTCGACTGGGATCGTCTCGCCCGCGCGACCGTGGCGCGGGCCCGGGCCGCGGCGGCGGCCGGAATCGAAGGACCGTCCGCCGCCCCCCTGCCCGGTGCCCCCCGAAGGCCCATCGCCACCCTGGTGCCGGCCGCGGCGCGCTGGGCGGTCCTGGCGGCCGCCGCCATGGTCGCAGCCCTCCTGGTCTACGGCTGGCCGGGCCGTCGCGAGCCGGGCTCGGCGCGCGTTCCGTCCCCCTCGGAGACCGGCGGCTCGCCCTCGGCCGAGTCGGTGCGCGAATCGGCCGCGATGATCGAGACCCGCCTGGCTCGGCGGGGAGCGACCCGCTACCTGACCGACAGCCGGGTGCTCCTGCTCAACCTCGTGCAGGCCCCGGCGCGCTGCCGCAGGGCGGACGGGGAATTCGACATCAGCTTCGAGAAGGAGAAATCGCGCGAGCTCCTGAGACGCAAGAACCTGCACGAGGGGAACCTCGATTCCCTGCGTGACCGCCGGCTGGCGGACCTCGTCGGGCAGCTCGAGTCGCTCCTCATCCAGGTGGCGTCCCTCCAGGACTGCGCCTCGGCGCGGCAGCTCCACGACCTGCGGGAGCAGATCGAGAAGCGCCAGATCCTGCTGCGGATCGACCTCCTCACACGCGAGATCCAGGAGAAGACCCATGTGGTCTGAACCCCGGCCCGCCCGCTCCGGCGGCCGCCTCTCCGCCTGCGCCCGGATGGCCGCCTCGGCCGTGCTGTGCGCCCTGGCGTCCGCCCCGATCGGGACCGCCACGACGGAGGAGGATCTGTTCCGCCAGGTCAAGGTGGACGTCTTCGATCAGGACTGGCCGGCCGTCCTGCGCGGGTGCGACGCGATCCTGAAGCAGCATCCCTCAGGACCCCAGGCCTCCCGGGCGTCCTTCTACCGCGCGCGCGCGCTGACCCGCATCCCGGGGCGCGAAGCGGAGGGACTCGAGGCGTTTCGCAGGTTCGTGGCCGGCTTCCCCCAGGACAAGGTGATGGTGGAAGAGGCGTGGGGGTCGATCTTCTCGACAGCCTGCCACCCGCGCGCGGGCACCCGGTCCGTCTGCAGCGCCGCCCTGCGGGAGGGGCTCGCCGATCCCTCGACCTACGTGTCGACGCTGGCTGCCATCAGGGCCGCCGACACCGGCGACGAGGCGCTGCGTCCCCGGGCGCTGGCCTGCCTGAAAAAGGCCTACGCCAGCCAGACCGAGCCGGAGATCCGGAACGAGATCCTGATCGCCATCCTGAAGATCGACCCGAAGCAGGTGCCCCAGGTCGCACCGCCCGGTCCCGCGGCGTCGCCGGCGCCGATCCGGAGCAAGTCGTCGGTCGCCAAGGAGCCCTCGCTCGTCCGGATGACCGTCTACAACAAGATCGAGAAGCGATACGACCTCAAGGTCAACCTGCCGGTGGCCTTCGCCCGCATGCTGGTCGAGGCCCTGGACGAAGGGGACCTGGAGGACGTCAGCCGGGAGGCCCGGCAGAAAGGGATCGATCTCGATGACATTTTCCAGGCCATCGAGAAGGCCGGGGCGGGGAAGCTCCTGGAAGTGGACAGCGAGGAGAGCCACATCGAGATCTGGATCGAGTAGGGGGCCCGCGGCTACTTCGTCCCGGACGGCTTTCGGGACTGCTTGCGACAGTCCGATTCCACCTTCTTGATCAGCTCCAGGATCGTGCCGCGCCGGGTGGCGTCGGTCTCCAGATCCCGGGCCGCCTCGAGGGGCTCCCGCGCTTCGCAGGGCCGCCCGAGGGCGTGCAGGGTGTTGGCGATTCGCAGGCGCACCTCGACGCTCTTGTCATCGATGCCGGCGGCGGCCTGGTAGTATCGCAGGGCTTCCTCATGCAGCCCGTTCAGGAAGAAGCTGTCACCCAGCCTGATGTGCATCCCGGGGTATTTCGGGTTCTTCATGCCGCAGACGCGGAAGGCTTCGATCGCCGAGTCCAGCTGCTTGCGACGCAGGAAAATCTCTCCCATCCGGAAGTAGGTCTCCGCCGCCCCGGGATCGACCTGGATCACCTCGCGGTAGTTGTCCAGCGCGTCGTCCAGCCGGCCCCGGGAGGTGTTCAGCCTCGCCGAGGCCAGGAGGATCTCGGGGTTGCGAGGCCAGATCCGGAGGGCGGCGCGGTAGTCGGCGTCGGCCTGGTCCCAGAGCCCCTGCGTCTCGCGCGCCGCGCCGCGTCCCAGGAAGGCCGAGACGAAGTACGGTGATCGCTTCAGGGTCTCATCGAACTCGCGGACCGCGGAGTCGTAAAACCTGAGTCGAAGATAGGCGCTGGCGGCGAGGGCACGCGGCAGGTGTTCGGGGGAGCGGCGGCAGGCACTCTGACCGAACGCATGGAGCGCGGCCTCGTACTGTCCCGAGTAGTACGCGCCCTGCCCGGTGAGGGCCTGGGCGGACGCGCGGCTCCGATCCACCACAAGCCAGCCGAGCCCGAGGGCGAAGATCCCCCAGACGATCGCGATGGCGCTTGCGACGGGACGGCCGAGGGGGCCGACGAGACGAGGGGGACGTCCCCGCGGCATGAGACGCGCTTCCCCGCCCGGCGCGACGGCCATCTGAAGACCCGCGACCTGCGTCAGGCCGGCCGCAATCCAGAAGATCAGGGACGGCGCCGGCTCCTGGAACGGCGCGCCGAAAAATGCCATCACGGCCATGGAGCCGATGAGCGCGAACGATGCGGAGGCGATGCCGTCCCACGGCGGCTCGGCCCGCAGTCCCGCGCGCAGCGACTGCAGAAGGAGCAGCGCGACCAGAAGCGCGAAGGCGAGCCCTCCCAGGAGGCCGGTCTCGGACGCGATTTCCAGGAACGAATTCCCCGCATGGACCGCCTGATGGCTGAGAGTGAAGGGGGAGTGGGCGACGGCCGTCCAGGCGACCTCCAGGAAGGCATGGCGCCAGTTTCCCGCCCCGACCCCGAGCGGATGCTTCTGGATGAGGGCCAGGGTGCCGGAAACGGACGCGGGCCGGTCGGCGAACGGATCACCGGTCGTCGGCGTGAGCAGCGATACGCCATCGAGAGGCTCGATCGGCTTTCCGGACGGCTGCAGGATGGTGAGGCGCGACAGGGCGATCCCGAGCAGGACCACGATGATCGCGATCAGGAAGGATCGCAGGCTTTCCCCCGCCGGGTCCGGGGCCAGATCGGACCAGCGGCCGCCGCGCCCTGCGGCCCGCGCGATCCGCGCCAGGACCACGAGACCCAGAGCCGCCCCTCCCACAATCCAGCCTTCCGGCCGGCCTACGAACACCAGGGCCGTCGCGACCACGCCGAGCAGCGCGCCGCACGCGAGCCGCCACGCGCCCGACGACAGCGCCGCGGCCCCCACCCCCACCGGCAGAGCCAGGATCAGGAACTGGGCGGTCAGTCCGGGATCGCCGAGCGTGGCGCCGCCGCGATTGGGCGGCAGGAGGACGGACAGCCAGCCGCTCCCGGCTCCGGCGACGGCGATCTGCGTCAGAGAGGCGAGGCCGACCAGCGCCCCGGACGCCAGGAACGCGCTGAAGATGAGGCGAGCGCTCTCCGGCTGGCGCACGAACCGGACGGTTGCCGCGAAGAGACCAGCGCCGACCAGGATGTCGAGGAAGCCCCAGAGCGCCAGGCCACGATTCAGGGCGGTCGCGCAGGTGAACAGGGCACAGCCGGTGAACAGGAGCGTGAGCAGGATCGCGGGGGACGATACGCGGGCGTGTTCCGGCCCCGGCCGACCGACCAGGGCGAGGCCCGAAAGGAGGACCGCCGCCGCCACCATGACGGCGCGCTTGGGAAACGCGAAGGGATCCGCCAGGCTGGACCCGAAGGCGAGCGGCACCAGGAACGACACCGCGGCCAGGATTCCTACGGCCGTCCGGTCTGCCGTGATGGTGATGGGGCCCTGCGCCATGCGGGAGATCCACCGGGGGTCGAAACGAAAGCCGCGCCGGACGCGGACATCCCGGGACAGGCGCGCGCAAAACGCGGCATCCTAGCACACGCCAGGACGATCATCAACCGCGCGCGGTTGACCCTGGTCGCGGGGCGCGGCTATGATCATCATTCCAGCGAAAGGACGGCCGTGATCTCCGCCATCATCTACCGAACCTGGAGCGATCTCGAAGCGCAGCTGATCAAGGGAATCCTCGAAGAATACGGGATTCCCGTCAGCCTGGCGACCGACATCAGCCATACGCTCTACCCGTTCACCGTGAACGGCCTGGGTGAGACGCGCATCCTGGTCCCGCGGGAGGCCGAGGACGAGGCGCAGGACATCCTGGCGGGCCATCGCTCGCGCACCGGTCGCATCGATGCCTGAGAACGTGGAGGCCCTCGCCCCGACCCGCATCGACCTGGCGGGCGGCACCATCGACCTGTGGCCGCTGTACCTTCTCCACGACGATCCCGTCACGGTCAATGCCGCGATCGATCAATTCGCCCGCGCCCGCGTCGAGACGACACGCGGCCCCGGGATCGACCTGGTCTCGGTGGATCGCGGCCGCCAGACGCGATTCGATTCCGTGGCGCGCCTGCTGGACTCCGTGCGCCAGGCCCCCGCGGAGCTGGAGTTTCCGATGCGCCTTGCGGCCCACTTCCTGCGCGGGGCGGCCGGGGGCGACGGGATCTCCTGCCGGATCACCACCGACTGCCAGGCGCCCGCAGGCTCCGGTCTGGGGGGCTCCTCCACTCTCGGCATCGCGCTCTCCACGGCGCTCGATCGGTACACCCGCCGCGGTCTCGATCCGGCCGGCCGGCTGGCCCTCACGCGGATGATCGAGACGCAGGTCCTGCGCATCCCGACGGGAGAGCAGGACTACCACCCGGCATTGCACGGCGGAGTTCTCGCCCTGCACTACACGGTCGAGGGGACACGGGTGGAGGCGCTCGGGGTCGACCTCGAGGAGTTGCGGCAGAGGACCGTCCTGGTGTTCACCGGCGTGTCCCGCTCCTCCGGCCTGTCGAACTGGGACATGCTGAAGCGGCACCTCGACGGCGACTCCCGGGTGCACCGGGCGCTGGAGCGGATCCTGGAGGCGACCCGCCACATGCGGCGAGCCCTGCTCGCCCGGGACTGGGATGCCGCGGCGGAGGCGCTCGGCGAGGAATGGACGGCGCGCCGGGAGATGTCCCCCCTGGTGACCACCGACGCCATCGACCGGATGATCCGGGTGGCGGTAGGGGAAGGGGCGATCGCCGGCAAGGTGTGCGGGGCCGGCGGGGGCGGCTGTGTCGTCCTGTGGGTCAAGCGGGGACGGCGCGAAGCGGTGATCCAGAGGGTGGCCCGGGACGGAGCGCGGGTGATCGACTTCCATTACTCCCGGGAAGGGGTCCGGGTCACGGAATCGTAAAACAGCATTTCTCCTTGCCACGGTGCCGAAGTCGTCGTAGACTTCTGATGCACTTGGAGTTGCCCACAAAAGGGGTCCGACTCGATGCGTACGGTCCGGATCAATCCCATTCTTCTCGCAGCGGCCTTGGCGTTCAGCCTTGCGTCGCCCCTGTGCGCCGACCAGGTCGTCTATTTCATCAATGGCAAGGCGATCATGGTCAAGAGCGTCGAGAAGGGGGACAAGTTCACCGTTCTCGAGATGGACGGCGGGGGGAAGATGGGAGTGCCCACCGACCAAATCGCGCGGATCGAGGAGTACGTCCTCTCGACGCCGGCCGCGCCACCGGTCGTGCCGCAGGCCGCGCCGCCGGTGGCGCTGCAGGCTTCGCCGGCCCCGGCGCCGGCGGCTGTCCC
The DNA here is from genome assembly GCA_036001465.1 of Candidatus Polarisedimenticolia bacterium. Taxonomy (NCBI): domain Bacteria; kingdom Pseudomonadati; phylum Acidobacteriota; class Candidatus Polarisedimenticolia; species Candidatus Polarisedimenticolia bacterium. The sequence goes on along the minus strand of DASYUH010000052.1, from coordinate 67,169 downwards.
GGCACCCGCCGCAGCGCAGCCCTTCATCACGAGCGATGGGCGTATCAACGGCATGCCCGCCAACCAGCCCCTCGCGGCGCCCACGGTGCCCGGGCCCGGGATGGGGGGTCGGCCGACCGAGGCGCCAGGCAAGGGAATGGCCGGCCTCCAACCCCTCAATCTCCCGGGAGGGGCGGTACCACCTCCGGGCTTCCAGCGCCCGGTTCCGCCCGCGAACGCCGGACCGGCAATGGGGGGTACCGCCGCGTTCAGGGGGAACAACGCGGCACGGCCGAACCTCAATCCAGCGGGTCGCCGGTTCGCCGGCCGTCCCGGCATGCAGGGGCGGGGGACAGGACGACCGCCCGACGTGAACCGCTACATGCCACCGACTACAGCAGCGCCGGCCCAGAATCAGCCACCGGGGCAGGGGCAGCAGCCGGCCCATCCCCAGGCTCCGCCTCCGAATCCCTCTCCGCCTGCGGAGGAGGATCCACCGGCCGCTACGGAGCCGGAGACCGAGTCGCCACCGCCGGCCGACCCCGAGAATGAAACGTCAGAGCCGGAAACGCCCCCGCCGGCCCAGGGCGAAACACCGGAAGACTCCGGCGGCGGCGCGAGCTAGAACCTCCACAAGCAGGGCCACTCCTCCCCTCCTGGTCATCGGCCTGACAGGTCCCAACGCTTCGGGCAAGGGGGAGGTGGCGAAGTTCCTCGCCGCCCGCGGATTCGCGGTGCAGTCCCTCTCCGATGTGGTGCGCGACGAGGCCACCCGCCGCGGCCTCGATCACAGCCGCGACTCGCTCATCCGGGTCGGCGTCGAGCTCCGGATCGAGGGGGGCCCGGGGGCGCTGGCGCGTCGGATCCTGCCCCGCCTGCGGCGGCGGGCCGCGGTCGATTCGATTCGCAACCCGGGGGAAGTGGAGGTCCTTCGGACGCTGCCGCGATTCGTGCTCCTCGGCATCGATGCCCCCCAAGCCCTCAGGTTCCAGCGTTCCATCCTGCGCGGGCGCCTCGGCGACGGCGCCACCCTCGAGGAGTTCGCCCGAAAGGAGAGCCGCGAGAATTCGACGACCGAGGCGGGCCAGCAGCTCCTGGCGACGCTCGCCCTGGCCGACCGGGTGATCAACAACGACGGGACGATCGAGGACCTGCACGAGAGGACGCGCCGGGCTCTCGCGGGCGTCCTCGATGCGGATCCCCGCTCGGGACGGAAGCATCGCCGGTGACCGGGGCAGGGGTGGTCCGTCAGATCGTCCCGAACGTCCTGTGGCGCTCCGGCCTCACCGCGGGCCCGGGTCTCTAGAAGAGGCTCTCCCGCGGCCGGCGGCGCCGGAAGGCGGCGATGAGCAGGGCGCCCGACACGAACCCGCCGATGTGCGCCAGGACCGCCACGCCGCCGGATGACAGCGGCCCGATGTCCAGGACCTGGAGCAGGAACCAGAAGCCGAGCAAGATGACCGCGGGAAGGGGCACGACGCGGATGAAGAACACCAGGAAGACCAGGGTCATCACGCGTGCGGACGGGAACAGGACCAGGTAGGCCCCCAGGATTCCCGAGACGGCGCCGCTCGCCCCGATCATCGGCACCTCCGAGAGAGGGGAGGCCGCGACCTGCGTGAACGAGGCGATGAGGCCGCACGCCAGATAGAAGAGGATGAAGCGGCCGTGTCCCATCACGTCCTCCACGTTGTTCCCGAAAATCCACAGGTAGAGCATGTTGAAGGCCGCATGAGCAATGCTGCCGTGCAGGAACATGGCGGTGAACAGCGACCGGCCGCCTTGCAGGAGCGGCTCCGCTTCCAGGGGCAGGTGGGTCAGCGAGTACGGCGTGACTCCCATCGTCCGGACGAGAGACTTGTACCCCTCGGGGGGCAGCGTCATCTCCCAGATGAAGACGGCCACGTTCAGCAGGATCAGGGAGACCGTCACGAACGGGGTGATGCGGGTGGGATTGTCGTCCTTGAGCGGGATCACCGCGGCGCTCCGTCGGGGGCGGCACTATAGCACGGCATCCGGACGGCGTTCTTGACCCCCTCGCCGCCGGGGTCTATGATGAGCGCCCATGTTGCTGAGCAGCCAGCGACTTCCCTGGATTCCCTAACGACCTTCCCGGAGCGGAGAGCGCCATGGCCGAGGCGTTGAGCGACAAGATGCAGGTTCCGGCGATCCACGGAGGGCCGGTCGAGGACTCCCGTGCAGGGGTCGAGCCCCGGCCCGGCACCTCGGCGATCCTGAGTCTCATCAAGTCGCCGGAGGATCTGAAGCGCCTCTCGGGCCGCGAGCTCGAGCAGCTGGCTTCGGAGCTGCGGCAGTATGTCGTCGACGTGGTGTCCAAGACCGGGGGGCACCTCGCTCCCAGTCTCGGGGCGGTCGAGCTGACGGTGGCGCTGCACTACTGCTTCGACGCGCCGCGCGACAAGATCGTCTGGGACGTCGGGCACCAGGCGTACGGGCACAAGGTGCTCACCGGCCGGCGGGACCGGCTGCCCACCATCCGGCAATACCAGGGGCTCTCGGGATTCGTCAGCCCGGCGGAATCGGCCTACGACGCCTTCGGCGTGGCGCATGCCAGCACGTCGATCGCCGCCGCCATGGGGATGGCCGTCGCCCGCGACCAGGTGGGAGAGGACTACCAGGTGATCACCGTGACCGGGGACGGCGCGATGACCGGAGGGCTGGCGTACGAGGGGCTCAACAACGCCGGCCATTCGGGGCGCGACATCCTGGTGATCCTGAACGACAACGAAATGTCGATCTCCCCGAACGTCGGGGCGATCTCCAAGTACCTGACGAGCATCACCTCGAGCAAGTACTACAACCGCCTCAAGGAGGAGGTGCGGGACATCCTGAAGAAGGTGCCCCTCGGCGTGCCGGCCGGGGAGCTGGCCAGGAGGATGGAGCGATCCCTCAAGGAGGTGGTCGTCCCGGGCGGGCTGTTCCAGGCGCTGGGCTTCCAGTACTACGGGCCGATCGACGGGCACAATCTCCCGGAGCTGATCGCGGTTCTGACCAACCTCAAGGCGGTCAAGGGTCCCCGCCTCCTGCACGTGATCACCAAGAAGGGGAAGGGGCTGCCGTACGCCGAGGCCAACTCGTGCGTCTATCACGGTGTCACGGCGTTCGACCCGGCCTCGGGGGCCCTGGCGGCCGCGGGCAAGGCGGCGGCGCCGGACTATTGCAAGGTGTTCGGGGAGGCGATGTCCCGACTGGCTTCGGAGAACGACAAGATCGTGGCCATCACGGCGGCGATGGCCGACGGAACCGGGCTGGTGAAGTTCATGGAGAAGCACCCGTCGAAGTTCTTCGACGTCGGCATCGCCGAGGCCTACGGAGTGACCTTCTCCGCCGGCCTGGCGATCTCCGGGCTGCGCCCGGTGGCGGCGATCTACTCGACCTTTCTGCAGCGGGCCTACGACCAGATCATCCACGACGTGGGTGTGCAATGCCTCCCCGTGACCTTCTGCCTGGACCGGGCCGGCCTGGTGGGGGCGGACGGTCCGACGCACCATGGCGTGTTCGATCTGTCGTACCTGCGCGCCGTGCCGAACTTCGTCATCGCGGCGCCCCGGCACGGGGACGAGCTGTGCGACCTCCTGAAAACGGCGGTCGACCAGGAGGTCTACCCGTTCGCCATCCGCTATCCCAAGCGCAGCAGCCGCACGTTCACGCCGGACCGGCCGTTCCGCACGATTCCGATCGGCACCTGGGAGATGCTGCACGAGGGCCGGGACGCCAGCCTCCTGGCCGTCGGCTCGATGGTCGAGGCCGCGGAACAGGCGCGCGCCCTCCTGCTGCCGGAGGGGCTCGATGTGGCGGTCGTCAACTGCCGGTTCGTGAAGCCTCTCGACGGCGACATGCTGCGCGAGCTCGCCGGCCGCTGCCCGGTCCTGATCACCATCGAGGAGAACACCCTGCGCGGAGGGTTCGGGGACGCCGTGCACGAGTTCTTCTCCGAGAGCGGCCTGGCCGTGGGCGCCCTGCACCACATCGGTCTCCCGGACCGGTTCGTGACCCACGGCTCCATGGCGCAGCTGCTCGACGAGGTGGGCCTGTCGCCCGCGGCGCTCGCCGCCCGGGTGCGTGCCTTCGTGAAGGGACGGGCGTGAGCGCCGCCATCCGGATCGAGGCGAAGAAGGGAGATCTCGCGGGCCTGGCGGCCGACGTCGCCATCGTCTGCAAGTTCAAGGGAGACCCGGAGCTGCCGGGGCCGGTCGACCGGACCCTGGCCCAGCGGCTGGTGGAAATCGCCAAGGGAGACCGGTTCGAGGGGCGCGCCGGCCGGCATCTCCTGTGGCACGCCTCCCCGGCGGACGGCCTCAAGAGCAGGCGGTACCTCCTGCTCGGCCTCGGTGATCGCGGCGAGCTGACTCTCGAGCGATTGCGCCGCTACCTGGGAGATGCCCTGGTCGAGTGCGACCGGCTGGGTGCGACGAGCGTGGCCCTGCCGTTTCTGCAGGCGGGCGCCTCGCAGTTCCCGGTCCGGGAGGCGGCCGTGGCCCTCGCCGAGGCCGTGCTTCTCGGCACCTATCGCTTCGATCGCCATCGTTCCGAGCCGCGTGCCGGCCGCAAGCATCTGCGGGAGGTCGTGGTGGCCGTCGGGGACGCGTCCCCGCGGGACGTCGCCGACGGGATCAGCCTGGGCGAGACCACCGCCGGCGCCACCAACTTCGCGCGCGACCTGGTCAACGAGCCGGCCGGGGAGCTGCCGCCGGAGCGCATGGTCGAGATCGCCCGGCAGGTGGCCGAGGAGGAGAAGATCGGCATCAAGGTGTTCGAGCCGGACGAGCTCCGCCGCATGGGCATGGGGGGGATCCTCGGTGTCGGCCAGGGGTCGAGGCATCCGCCCCGCCTGATCCAGCTCGAGTACCACCCGGAGGAGCGCCCGGTGCGCAAGGTCGCTCTGATCGGCAAGGGGCTCACCTTCGACTCGGGCGGGCTGTCGCTCAAGACGTCGGAGGGGATGGAGACGATGAAGTGCGACATGGCCGGCTCCGCCGCCGTCCTGGCGACACTGAAGACCCTTCCCGGCCTGGCGCCGCGAACCGAGGTCGTCGGACTCATGGGGATGGCGGAGAACATGCCGGGCGGCGGCGCCATCCGTCCCGGCGACATCCTGCGCATCATGAACGGCAAGACGGTGGAGGTGCGCAACACCGACGCCGAGGGCCGGCTGGTCCTGGCCGATGCGCTGTCGTACGCCTCGACCCTCAAGGATCTGGACCAAGCGATCGACCTGGCGACCCTGACCGGGGCCTGCGTGGTGGCGCTGGGGCCGATGGCGGCAGGCGTGTTCGGCAACGATCGCGAGATGGTGGACGACATCCTGGCCGCCGCGGGCAGGGCCGGCGAGGCGATGTGGCCGCTTCCCCTGTATCGAGAGTACGCCGAGCACATCCGGAGCGACATCGCCGACATCAAGAACACGGGGATCCGCTACGGCGGCGCCATCACGGCGGCCCTCTTCCTGAGCGAGTTCGTGCGCAGCGGTTTGCGCTGGGCGCACCTGGACATCGCGGGACCGGCCTTCGGCGACAAGGACTACTCGTACATGAAGAAGGGCGGGTCGGGCGCGGGCGTGCGCACTCTCATCCGCTACCTCATGGACCTCGCGGCCTGAGGCCGCTCGCCGCCGGGTCGATGGGGGGAGAATGGGGCACAGGGAGCATCGCCGCGCGGGTCCCGTGTCGGTCGCCTGCGCGGTGGTCACGGTCAGCGATACGCGGGACGAGACGACGGATCGGAGCGGGGCCTTCATCCTCCGGGCGCTGCGCAGGGCGGGCCATCCGGTCCTCGACTACCGCATCCTCAAGGACGATCCACCGCGCATCGTGAGGCACCTCCGGGCGCTGGCGGCCCGCCGGAGAGCGCGCGCCGTCCTGCTGAGCGGCGGGACCGGCATCGCCCCCCGCGATCGCACCTACGAAGCGGTGTCCGGGCTCCTGGAGAAGCGCCTCGACGGCTTCGGCGAGATCTTCCGTAGCTTGAGCTTCCGGGAGATGGGGCCGGCGGCGATGCTCAGCCGGGCGGTGGCGGGGACCTACCGCGGCATGGTGATCTTCTCCATGCCCGGATCCGAGAGCGCCGTGCGCCTGGCGATGGCGCGGATGATCCTGCCGGAGCTGGGACACGCGGCGGGGCTCGTCGCGCCCCGGAGGCGCGGGAAGGTGAAGAATGGATCGCGAAGGGCCCGCGCACGCTGAGGAGGGTCCGCAGGACGCCCCGCCCGGCCCCGACCCGGCGGCCGTCGGGGACGACCTGCGGCGGCGCGTCGAGGGCGAAGTCCTGTTCGATTCGCTGCATCGCACCCTGTACAGCACGGCCGCCTGCATCTACCAGGTGATGCCTCTCGGCGCCGTCGTGCCGCGCCACGAGGGGGACGTTCTGGCGGTCCTGGAGTACGCGCGGCGCCATCGCATCCCGATCACCGCGCGCGGCGGCGGATCGGGACTGGCCGGCCAGACGCTCGGGCGCGGCATCGTCCTCGATTTCTCGAAGCACTTCCAGAGAGTGACCGATATCGACGCCGCCCTCGGCACCGCGCGGGTGCAGCCCGGGGTGATCCAGGCCCAGCTCAACCGTGTCCTTCGCCGCCACGGCATGCAGTTCGCCCCCGATCCCTCGTCGGCGCCGTGGTGCACCATCGGGGGCATGCTGGCGAACAACGCCGGCGGGTCGCACACCATCAAGCACGGCGCGACGCGCGACAACGTCGCGTCGCTGCGCCTGGCCCTGGCCGACGGCACCGTGCTCGACACGGAGCCGCTGCCGCGCCCCGGGCAGGGGACCTGGAAGCCGGGGCCCCAGGCCCGCCTGGCCTCGGGCCTCGACGAGATCGTCACGCGCCATCGCGACGTGATCGAAACGCGCAGTCCGAAGACGCGCCGCAACGCGTCCGGGTACGCCCTGCGCGAGGCAGTCAATGGCCGCATCGATCTGGGGCAGGTCCTGGTCGGGTCGGAAGGGACGCTCGGGCTGATCCTCGACGCCACCCTGCGCATCGTCCCCCTGCCCAGGGCCAAGGCGACCGCCCTCGTCCTGTTCGACGATCTCGAGAAGTCGGGCGCCGCGGTGGTGGAGATCCTGAAGTTCGCTCCGTCGGCGGTCGAGCTCCTCGACGGCACGTTCGTGCAGGTGATCCGGGAGGCCGATCCGAAGACCGGCGCCACGCTCCCCGGCGGGACCGAGGCGATCCTGATCGTGGAGCTCGACGGCGAGGACCCGAAGGAGGTTCAGGATCGCCTGCTCCGGCTCGCGGACCTCCTGGCCGGACGGATGGGCCTGGCGACCGAGGTGCGGCGCAGCGCCCGCCCCGAGGACACGGCACGCATCTGGGCGGTGCGCAAGGCGGCCTCGCCCATCCTCTCACGTCGCGAGGGGACCCGCCGCAACACGCGCTTCATCGAGGACGCCGCCGTCCATCCGGGGCAGATGGCGGAGTTCGTGAGGCGGATGCGCGCCCTGCTGAGCAAGTACGACCTGCAGGCGGCGATCTTCGGGCACGCGGGAGACTGCAACCTGCACTGCAATCCCATGCTGAACCAGAAGGACCCGCGCGACGTGGCGCTGATGGAGACGATCGCCCTGGAGTTCACCGACCTGGTGATGGAGATGGGGGGCTCGCTGTCCGGGGAGCACGGTGACGGGCGGCTGCGGACCCCGTACCTGCGCCGGGCCTACGGGCCGCTGGTGGACGTGTACGCGGAGGTGAAGCGCCTGTTCGATCCGCAGGGGATCCTGAACCCGGGAATCATCGTGCACGATGGGACGTACGGACTGACGGACGACCTGAGGTACGGGGAGGCCTACCGGCGCGTCCCGACCGCCTCCATCATCGACGACCCCGCCTGGGGCCGGGAGATCGAGAAGTGCCACGGCTGCGGCGCCTGCCGGCATTACTGCCCGGTGGCGGTGGAGACGGGGGACGAGGCGGCGACGGCACGGGCCAAGGCGAACCTCCTGAGGGCGGTGATCTCCGGCCACCTCGAACCGGGCGCGATCGCGACCGACGAGTTCAAGTCGATCATGGATCTGTGCGTCAATTGCCAGCTCTGCCATTCCGAGTGCCCGACGGCGATCGACATCCCGGGCATGGCGGTGATGGCCAAGGAGATCTACGTCCGGTCGCAGGGGAAGAACCTCACCGAGCGGATGCTCACCAATCCCGGGCCGATGCTCCGCTTCGGGACGATGCTGGCGCCCCTGGCGAACGCCGCCCTGCGCATCCCCCCTCTGCGCCGGCTGATGTCCGCCGCCACCGGGCTCGCGGCCGCCCGGGACATGGAGCCCTTTTCCGGCGAGCCCCTGAAGCCGCGCATGCCGGCGGTCGATCCCGCGGGCCGCAAGGTGGCCTACTTCCACGGCTGCTTCGGCGGCTATCAGGACGTCGAGGGGGAGGGGCGGGCGGCCGTCGATCTCCTGGAGGCGCTCGGCTGCACCGTGGCGATCCCCCCCCAGGAGTGCTGCGGCATCGCGGCGATCACCTACGGCCACCTCGACGACGTGCGCGCCTCCGCGGAACGGAACGTGGCGGTCCTGCTCGACCTGGCCCGGCGCGGCTACGACGTGCTCTACAGCGCGCCGTCCTGCGGGCTGGCCCTGGTCGAGGACTACCCCCGCCTGCTTGCCACGCCGCAGTCGGACGTCCTGGCACGGCACATCAGGGACATCCACGATTACGTCCTCGAGATTCTCGAGGCCGAGCCGGAGCGGCGCGCCCGGCTCCGCCCGGTGCCGATCCGTCTCACGTATCACAACCCCTGTCATTTTCAATCCAGGGGCATGGGGGACGCGGTCGTGCGCCTGCTGCGGCTGGTGCCGGGGGTCGACGTCGTGCCGATCGGAGAGGACCACTGCTGCGGCATCGCCGGCACGTTCGGCATGAAAGAGAAGAACTTCCATCAGTCGATGCGCATGGGCCGGCCGCTGTTCGACAGCATCGAGTCCACCGGGGTCGGCGTCGTCGCCACCGGCTGCGGCACCTGCAAGATCCAGATCGAGCAGGGATCGCGGCTGCCGGTCGTCCATCCGATCCGGATCGTGCGCGATTCCCTTCTCGGCGGCGCCCTGCCGCCGCGGGTCGCCGCGGCCGCCTCCCGCGCCTGTGTCTCGCCGGGTGTCCCATCCGGCCCTCCCCGGGATGAGTCGTCCACCTGCCCGGAGTAGGTTGATCGGGCATCCGGGGATGGCATATTCTCCCTGCAACGGACGTTTCGAACCCATAAGGACCCCGATCATGCAGGCTCGACCGCGCCGTGAGAGACGGCTCCTCGCGCTCCTGGTCATTTTCCTGCTCGTCCCGCACCCGATGCCTCGGGGCGCCGGACGGCCGAATTCTGACCCGGCCCGCGACCCGGAGTTGCCCGCTACGGCCACTCCCGAACAGATCGCGGAGGTGATCCGGGCGGGGCGCTATGCCGAGGCGGAGAGCCGTGCGCGTCGGCTGGTGGCCGAATGCGAGACCGCGCAGGCGCCGGACGCTCTGCGGGTGGCCGTGGCGCTCGATCTCCTGGTGGAGGCGCTCTGGAGAGGCGGCAAGGCGCAGGAGCCGGAGACGCTGCAGTCCGCGGAACGGTCCCTCGAGATCCGAGAGAACGCCCTGGGTCCGGATCACCAGGACGTGGCGAAGAGCGTGATGAACCTGGGTATCGTCTTCAAGGAGCGGGGGGATCGTTCCCGGGCCAGACCCCTTTACGAACGGGCCCTGGCGATTCGCGAGCGGGCCCTGGGCGCGGATCATATCGAGGTTGCGGACAGCCTCCAGGGCCTGGCCGGCCTCCTGATGAGGATGGGCGAGTACGATCCGGCGCGCCCGCTCTACGAACGCGCGCTCGCGATTCGCGAGAAGGCGCTCGGTCCGGACCACAGCGATGTCGCGAGCACCTTGAACAGTCTCGCGCTGTTGATGTGGAACACGGGGGAATACGCGGAGGCGCGGCCGCTCTTCGAGCGGGCGCTGACGATCAAGTCGCGGGTTCTCGGTCCCGAACACCCCGACGTGGGCAGGGGCATGAACAACCTTGCGCTCCTGCTCTGGAACACGGGGGAGTACGAAGGCGCCAGGCTGCTGTACGAGCGAGCGCTGGCGATCCTCGAGAAGGCGCTCGGCCCCGAGCACCCCGACGTGGCCTCGAACATGAACTATCTCGCGCTCCTGCTGCGCGACACGAACCATGTGCCGGAAGCACGACGCTACTTCGAGCGCGCGGGAGCGATTCTGGAAAAAAAGCTCGGAGACCACCCTCGCGTGGCGGAGAACCTGCACAACCGAGCGGCCCTGCTGCGTGACACCGGTGATCATGCGGGCGCGCGCCGGCTGTTCGAGCGCTCGCTCGCGATTCTCGAGAAGGCCGACGGGCCGGAGCATCCGGACGTCGCCAAGGGGCTGAACGGCTATGCCCTGCTCCTCCGGGCGACCGGCGATCACCAGGGGGCCCGACGGCTCCTGGAGCGTGCCCTGGCGATCCGGGAAAATGCGCTCGGTCCCGATCATCCGGCCGTGGCCGAGACCCTGCTCGACCTCGCGACGGAGCTCGCGGAGGGGGGGGACTCGGGACGGGCCCTGGATCTGGCCTTGCGGGCGGAGGCGATCAGCAGGGAGCACCTGCGCCACACTTTCCGTACGTTCTCGGAACGGCAGGCCCTCGGCTACGCCGCGGTCAGGACGTCGGGGCTCGGCCTGGCCCTGTCCCTGGCGATGCGGGGGGTCGATCCCGGTCGGCGTGGGCGGGCCTGGGACGCTCTCGTCCGCTCGCGCGCCCTGGTCCTCGATGAAATGGCCGCCCGGCAGCGCTCGGTCCACGTCGCCGGCGACGCTGAAGCGGCCCGGCTCGCCGGGGACCTCGATGCCGCCCGGAGAAGGCTCGCCGCCCTGGTGGTCCGTGGCCCGGGCGCGGAGCCACCGGCCCGGTACCGCAGCCTTCTCGACCGGAGACGCGCCGACCGGGAGAAGGCCGAGCTCGCCCTGGCGGTGAGGAGCGCCGACTTCAGGAACGAACAGGAGAGGGCACGCGTGGGGCTCGACGACGTGCGGGCGGCCCTGCCGAGGGGCAGCGCGCTCCTCGCCTACGCCTCCTTCAATCCACCGGAAACATCCGCCGGCCCCTCGGGCTCTGCGAGAAAGACCACGTCCGCGGGCGGATCCTACCTGGCGCTGGTCCTGTCGTCCCACGCGAAGGAGCCGGTCCTCGTGCCGCTCGGGCCGCGAGAAGACATCGATTCCCTGGTCGCCCGCTGGAAGGACGAGATCGGGTCGGAGCCGCCCGTCGTCCTGGCAGCGCGCCGGAGCGCCGAAGCCGCCTATCGCCGGGCGGGCCAGGCGCTGCGCCGGAGAATTTGGGATCCGGTCGCCGGCCATCTCAAGGACGCCCGGCAGGTTTTCATCGTCCCCGACGGCGTCCTCAACCTGGTGAGCCTGTCGACCCTCCCCGTGGGGGAGAGCACCCTGCTCGAGCGTGGCCCGGAGATGCACTACCTCTCCGCCGAAAGAGACCTGGCCCGCGCCACCGGAGAGACGGCGACGAGGGGCAAGGGGCTCCTGGTCGTCGGCGGTCCGGACTTCGAATCGGGTGAGGGCCTCCTTGGGGACGCGGGCCGGACGAGGAGCGGCGACGTCCTCCAGGTCGAGTGCCCCACCTTCGGGTCGATGAGGTTTGCCCCGTTGCCCGGCGCGCGCCTCGAAGCCGACGCAGTGGCGACCCTCTGGAGGCGGAAGAATCCGGACGGGGAGCAAGGTGCCGGCGAGGTTCTGGAGCTCACGGGCGTGCAGGCCGCGGAGGGCGCCTTCAGGCATTCGGCCTCCGGGCGCCGCATCGTCCATCTGGCGACGCACGGTTTCTTTCTCGACGATCGCTGTCCTTCGGCCCTGGCCCGGGCGGGCCCGATCCGGATGGAGTCGGGCGAGGCTCTTCCCCCCGTCACCGGAGACAGTCCTCTCCTGCTGGCGGGGCTGGCGCTGGCCGGGGCCAATCTGAGGACCTCCGCGGATGACGGTGACGGTGGCGAGGATGGCATCCTGACCGCGGAGGAAATCGCCTCTCTGGATCTGTGGGGCGTGGAGTGGTTCGTCCTTTCCGCCTGCCAGACCGGGCTGGGCAGGATCCAGTCCGGAGAGGGAGTGCTGGGCCTGCGGCGGGCGGTCCAGATCGCGGGGGCGCGAACGCTGATCCTCAGCCTCTGGAGGGTGAACGACCTCGCGGCGCTCGCCTGGATGAAGGAGCTCTATCAAGCGCGCCTCTCCGGCCTGTCGACGAGCGCAGCGGTCCGAGAGGCCAGTCTCGCATCGCTCGCATCGAGACGGCGCGCCGGCGAAAGCACCCATCCGTACTACTGGGGGGCCTTCGTCGCGACCGGCGACTGGCGATGAGGCTCCCGGATCGTCGAGATCAGCAGCCATCCGGTTTCTTGACTTGGCCGCGCCGCTGGCCTATATTCGCGGGCTCATCCCGCCACGGACTACGCGGACTCATTGACGCGCGGACGTCCCGCTGTGCCCCCGGAGAGAGCGTTCATGGCGACCTACAGGGCCACGAAGCTTCAGATCGACGCGACGGCATTCGTCGCCCCGGGCGCCGCCCTGGTGGGTGAGGTGACGGTTGGCCGGGACGCCTCGATCTGGTTCCAGGCCACGCTGCGCGGGGACATGGAGCCGATCACCATCGGCGCCGAGAGCAACGTCCAGGACGCCTGCGTGGTGCACGTCGACCGAGGGCGGCCGACGGTCATCGGGGACCGGGTGACCCTGGGCCACGGCGCCATCGTGCACGCCTCGATCGTCGAGGACGACGTGCTGGTCGCGATGAAGGCGGTCATCCTGAGCGGCTGCCACATCGGCAGGAACTGCCTCGTGGGGGCCGGCGCGGTCGTCCCGGAGGAGACCCGCGTCCCGGAAGGATCGCTCGTGCTCGGCGTGCCGGGACGGGTCGTCCGGGCCTTGCGCGCCGAGGAAATCGATCGGATCCACCGGAACGCGCGCGCCTACGTCGACCTGTCGCGGGCCTACCGCGACGGGGTGATCCGGGTGCCCCGGGAGGGCGGGGCATGACCGAAAGAGACCGTGCGCTGATCGCCGACGCGGCCCGGCGGCTGAAACCGCTGGTCGATCGGGCCCGGAGCGCGGCGCTCACGACGCACATCACTCCGGACGGCGACGGAATCGGCGCCGAGATCTGCCTGGCGCGTTATCTCAAAGCCCGAGGGATCGAGGCGCGGATCATCAACACCGATCCGCTCGCTGCGAAATACCGCTTCCTCGATCCGGACGGGACCGTCGAGGTTTTCGACGCCGCGAAACACGACGCCTTCCTGCGGGGAGCCGATCTCATCGTCATGCTCGACAACTCCGCCGTCTCGCGCCTGGGACCCCTCGAGCCGGCCGTTCGCGCATCGAGCGCCACCACGGTCTGCATCGACCACCACAACGTCGTCGAGCCGTTCTGGAAGGTGAACGTCATCGATTCGGATGCCTGCGCCACGGGGGAGCTGGTGTTCCAGATCATCAAGATGCTGGGGGGGGAGGTGGATCCGATCGGGGCGCAGGCCGCCTACACCTCCCTGGTGACGGACACGGGCTATTTCCGCTTCTCCAAGACGTCGCCGCGCTGCCACGAGGCGGCCGCAGAAATGCTGGCCGCCGGCGTGAGCCCGCCCGCCGTCTACGCCGAGGTGTACGAGCGAAACACGCCGGCCCTTCTGCGACTGGCTGGCGTGGCACTCGCCGACCTCCGGCAGGAAGAGGGGGGCCGGATGGCCTGGATCACGCTGACGCGCGAGCAGGTGGCGCACTGCCAGGCGCAGCTCGAGGACACGTCCGATATCGTCAACGACCTCCTGACGATCGACGGCACGCGCCTGGCGGTGCTGTTCAAGGAGATCGACGGCGGCCGGGTCAAGCTGTCGTTTCGCAGCAAGGGTCCTCTCGACGTCAATCGGCTCGCCTCCCGCTTCGGAGGCGGCGGACACACCAATGCGTCGGGGGCGATCGTCCCCGGCACGCTGGAGGAGACGATCCACCTGATTCTTCCCGCCTGCCGGGACCTGCTCCAGCAGCCGGCGTGAGCCCCGCCGACCCTCCGTCCGCCCCGTCCGAACCCTCCCGGACGGCCCTTCCTCCCCTCGTCCTGCCATGTCGTTCCGGGCCGCGCAATCTCGTCATCGTCTTCTCCGTCGGTTTGCTCACGGCCGGGACCGCCCTCCTGGCGCGTGGCCTGGAGCGGCCTGAATCGGCGCCGCATGCAGCCTGGCAGGGCGCGCTCGTTCTCCTGGCGGGGGCCGCCTGTGCCGGCCTGGCGGGCCGGTACGGCCTCGCGCGCCTGGTTCTCGACGAGAGCGCCTTCCGGCTCCAGGGGTTTTTGGTGGACCGAACGGTGCGCTGGGCCGACATCAGGGACTGGAGACAGTTCCCGCCCCTCGGTGGCCCGGCTGCGGGCGTTCTCGTGGTCTACGGAGCGGCGCACCACCGCCTGTTCGTGCCGCTTGTCTACGAGGAGAGCCAGGCGCTGCCGATCGGCCTCGCTCAGCGCGGCTTCCCGCGATACTAGGACCGCCTCCCGGGACAGGCGCTCCGGCGCGGCGCCGTCACGGCTCGGGTAGAATGCCCGGCACCATCCCGTCGATGCATAAGGGGAGAGGAGGATCCGTGGGAGGAACCATGACCAGATGGATCGTGATCGGGCTCGCGCTCGCCCTGTCGGGCGCCGCGACCGGAATCGGGGCCGACGAGCCGGCCAAACCCGACCGGTGGACCGACGCCGCCGAGTTCAGCTTCGTCGCCACGGCCGGCAACTCCGAGACCTCCACGCTGGGCTTCAAGAACACCCTGGCGCGGGCCTGGGAGAAGTCCTCCTTCGAGCTCAAAGCCGGGGCGGTCCGCGGCGAGACCACCAAGACGACCCGGGCGGTGCAACTCGGCCCGGTGATCGAGGAGACGTCCACGACCGAGCTCACGGCCGAGAATTATTTCTTCAACGGCCGCTGCGACCGCAAGATCACCGAGCGATTCTTCTGGTACGCGGGGGGCGGATGGGAGAGGAACCGCTTCGCCGGCGTCGACAACCGGTACTCCGGGGTCGGGGGCGTGGGGAACATCTGGAAGGACGAGGACCGCGTGAAGTTCCGGACCGACTACGCCCTGTCGTACACCAAGCAGGAGAACACGGTCGACGTCGCGGGCGCCGACGACTCGTTCCTCGGGGCGCGGGTCTCCTCGAAGTTCCTCCACAAGCTCGGCGCAGTCACGACCTACGGCAACGACCTGGTGATCGACGAGAACCTGGACGAGACCTCCGATTTCCGCGCCGACATGACCAACTGGGTCACGGTGAGCATGAGCACGCGCCTGGCCCTGAAGGTGAGCCTGCAGTGGCTGTACGACAACGAGCCGTCCTTCGGGAGCGTCGACGATCCGCTCGATCTCCTGCCCCCGGCCGGTACGACCGCCGCCGTCCAGCTGGACGACCTGGACACCGTCTTCACGGCATCGCTCGTGGCCAATTTCTAGGGGCCGGCCCAACACCCGGACAGGCCGCCAGAGCGGGATCGATCCGGCTTCAGGGGAGACTGTCGAGCGGGGGGAATCCCAGGACCGACATGAAGATGTCGTTGAAGTCCTCGCGTCCCGAAAGCTCGATGTACTCGACGCGCGCCGGCATCGCCTCGGCGGCCTCCCGCTCGCGGTAGGACAGCAGGGCGATCTTGGCCCCCTCGCCCGCGGCGTTGCCGACGGCGCGGATGCGCGCCAGCGGCACGGCCGGCACCAGACCGATGATGCGCGCGGCGTCGGGGTGGATGTACGAGCCGAAGGCCCCGGCGAGCAAGACTTCTTGAAGCTCCTCGGGCGCCACCCCCATCTCCTTCATCAGGACCCGGATCCCGGAGGCGATCGACCCCTTGGCGAACTGGAGCTGACGCACGTCCTTCTGGGAGAACAGGATGCGCTTGCCGCCGGTCTCTTCCTCCGTGGCCAGGACGAAGGCGCGCACCCCGTCCACGGTGACCAGGCGGGAGGCGAGCGACTGGGGAACCTGCCCCTGCAGCTCCTCGGCGGAGCGCATGCGGCCGGTCGCGTCCATCAGGCCCCGCTTGTAGAGCTGCGCCACGGCGTCGATGAGCCCCGATCCGCACAGGCCGACCGGCGGCGCGTCCTGGATGGTCTGCAGGACGACGGAGTCCTCGGTGACCTGCACCCCCTCGATCGCCCCGGTCGTGGCGCGCATGCCGCACGAGATCTCGGCCCCCTCGAACGCCGGGCCGGCGGGGGCGGCGGTGGACAGGGTGCGCGGCTCGGATCCCAGGGCGATCTCGCCGTTGGTGCCGACGTCGACGAACAGGCGCAGCTTGTTGCCGCGCGGCAGGGCCGTGGCGAGGAGGCCGGCGACGATGTCTCCGCCGACGTAGGAGCCGATCGCCGGGAACAGGAAGACGCGGCCCTCCGGATGAACCGTGATGCCGAGATCGGCGGCGCGGAGATTCAGGCCGTGCGACACCGCCGGGGCGAACGGCGTCACGGAGATCGGCTCGGGATCGATCCCCAGGAGCAGGTGCATCATCGTCAGGTTCCCGGCGACGGTGATCTCGTAGATGCGGTCGAGCGGCACCCCCGACTCGGCGGTCAGCCGCTCGACGATCCCGTTCATGGTGAACGCGGCGAAGTGCTGCATCTCCTGCAGTCCTTCCTTCTTCCCCATGGTGTGGGAGATGCGCGAGAGCACGTCGCCGCCGTGGATCGCCTGGGCGTTCAGGTTGGACGTGACCCCGCGCGCCTCGCCGTTGTTCAGGTCCATGAGCGTCCCGACGATGGTGGTGGTGCCCAGATCGAAGGCGATGCCGAAGCAGGCGCCCGTGGTGTCGCCCGGCTCGACGGCGAGCAGGGACTCGCCGCACACGACGGCCGTCACGTCGAACTCGGAGTCGCGCAGGGCCTTCGGCAGCGTGCGCACCACCGGAAGCTCGGCGTTCATGGCGAACCCCTCCTGGCGCAGGGCCTCCTTGAGGCGCTGCAGGTCGGAGCGCTGATCGTGCAGCGTCGGCTCGGCGAGCATCAGGTGCACTTTGTGGACGTTCGGATCGAGCAGGACCTGCCGGCCGACCCCGAACATGGCGGTCTTCGGTGTGCTCAGGAGACGCGGCACCTGGACCACCATCTCGTCCCGCACCTCCGACTGGCAGGAGAGCCGCCAGCCGCCGGCCAGGTCCTCCTTGGCCAGGTGCTGCAGGTCGGCGGGCGTGACGGGCGCGGTCCCCTGGATCACCTGCACGCGGCACTTGCCGCAGGTCCCGCGGCCGCCGCAGGTGCTCTCGATCGGCTGGCCGGTCCACGCGGCGGCGTGGAACAGCGTCGTTCCGGCCGGCACGCGCGTCGAGGTCTCCTTGGGCAGGAAGGTGACCTTGACCTTCTCGGCTTTCACGGCAGTCAGGGGCTCCATCGGTCTGCCTTCAGGCCGTGGGAGCGGAGGAGGCGGCCGGTGCGGCCTGGGGAGTCGCCGGCCGGGCCGCGGCCCTCGCGGCGGAGACCCTGCGGAAGTGGGCGTTCCATTTCTTCCCGAAGGGGTCGCTGCCGAGCATCAGGTCGCCGGCCAGGATCATCTTGTAGATCTCCGGCTCCAGCGCGTTGGTGATCGAGGCGGTCAGGCCGACCTGCATGCCGAGCAGGATGAAGCTGGCGGTCAGCGGGGGCCGGTCGGGGAGCCCGAAGCCGACGTTCCCCGCGCCGACCGACATGTTCACTCCGAGGCCGTCGCGGATGAGGCGCATGGTCTCGAACGTGATGCGCCCGAACTGGTGGTTGGCGCCGATCGGCATGCAGAGGGGATCGATGATCACGTCCTCCTTCGGGATGCCATGGTCGGCGGCGCGCTCCACGATCTTCCGGGCAATGTTGAAGCGCTCCTGCGGGTCGTTGCTGATTCCGGTGTCGTCGTTGGCGATGCCGATGACCGCGGCGCCGTACTTCTTCACCAGGGGCAGGAGACGCTCGAGCACCTCGTCCTCGCCGGTCACGGAATTCACCAGCGCCTTGCCCCTGTACACCGGAAGGGCCGCCTCCAGGGCCTCGGGCGTCGACGAGTCGATGGAGATCGGGACGTCCGTCACCTCCATCATCGCCAGGACCGCCCCCTTGAGCATGCTCGGTTCGTCGGCGCCGGGGATCCCCGCGTTCACGTCGAGCATGGTCGCGCCGGCTTCCACCTGGGCCAGGGCGTCGCTCTTCACCCGGGTGAAGTCGAAGCGCCGCAGCTCCTCGGCCAGCTTCTTGCGGTTGGTCGGGTTGATCCGCTCCCCGATGACCACGAAGGGGTCCTCGGGGCTGATGACCACGGTCTTCGTGGCGGACGAGACGATGGTCTTCATGCTCGATGCTCCCGCGGACGGTCGAGGGGGGAATCCTCCACGCCCGGGCCCCTGCGGTCCGTCCCGGCGTCCCGGCCGGCGCGGGCTGCGACCGTGGCCGCCAGGGCGAGGCGCGCCGGCTCGAGGCGCGCGCGGGCGGCGATTTCGGCCACGGCCTCTTCCCAGTGGATCGGCATCAGATGGATCCCCGCCAGTCCCTTGATCTCCCGGACCTGCTCCACGATCTCGACGGCGATCGCGAGCCCCTCCTCCTCGGCGCGGCTGCGTCCGGGTCCCGCCTGATCCATGCGCCGGATGACCGCGTCGGTCACCTCCATGCCGGGAACGCGCTCCTGCATGTAGCGCGCCGAACGCGCCGAGCGCAGCGGCGCCACGCCGGCGAGAATCGACACCCGGCGGTCCAGGCCAAGGTCGCGCACGCGCTGCATGAAGGCGGCGAAGCGCGCGACATTGTAGGTGATCTGGGTCTGGAGGAACCGCGCCCCCGCCTCGACCTTCTTCTGGACGCGCAACGGCCGGAAATCGTAGGGCGGCGCGAAGGGATTCTCGGTGGCTCCCGGGAGAAGCTCGGGGGCGGGCCGGATCTCGCGGCCGCTCAGGTACCGCCCGCGGCGCAGCGTCCCCACCAGGCCGAGCAGCTGCAGCGAGTCCAGGTCGAACACCGGCTTGGCCCCCGGGTGATCCCCGTGGATCGTGTGATCGCCGGTCAGGCAGAGGACGTTCCGGACGCCGAGCGCCGCCGCCCCCAGGAGGTCGCTCTGCAGCGCCATCCGGTTCCGGTCGCGGCAGGTGACGTGCACGATCGGGTCGATCCCCTCGCGCACCAGGATCGCGGCGGCCGCCAGGGCCGACATGTGGACGATGCCGGCCGTGTTGTCGGGCAGGTTCACGGCGTCCACGTGGTCGCGCACCAGGCGCGCCCGGCGCAGGAGGTCCTGCGGGTCGGCGCTGTCGCCGCTCGCGATCTCGCAGGTCAGGAGCGGCAGGCCGGATCGGAGGGCGTCCTCGAATCGCGGGAACGGACCCTGAGGGCTCACCGGGCCTCCTTCCCGTTGCGGCCGATCATCAGGCCGACCCAGGCCGAGCTCCCCTTGAGGCTCCAGTCGAGTGCCGGCTGGATGCGCAGGATGGCGCCGCGCCATGGCATCCAGCGCGAGCGACGCTCGGCCTTCAGCCAGACGCACATCATTCCGGGATCGACCTCGCAGTGCCCGTTCATGCGCACGCCGCCGCACGGACCGTTTCGCAGCGTCTTCGGGCAACCCATCGGGCAGGTCATACCGGTCTCGTGCAGGATGCACTGCCCGCACATCTTGCAGCCGAATGCGAGCTTCTTGCTGGCGGCTTCGAGCGGCAGGACGGCCAGCTCGAGGGAGCGCGTCACGCGCGGGTGCCCGCGAAAGAAACGGCGCACGGGCTCCAGGCTGAACGACACCGGAAACGGCATGCAGGGTCCTTTCCAGTCGGTCCCCGGGGCGGAACGGCTCCCGGGGAGATCCAGGGCGACTTAGTCCGCCGCAGCCCGGGCCGCGCCCACCGAGGACGCGGACGGCTCGCCGAGGGCGGAGACGGGCGCTGCGGCCTCGGCCTGCGGCGCGGGGCGCGAGCGCTTCCTGGCCATCAGCTCCTTCGCCACGCGCACCGCCTCGGTGGCATTCTCGCCGTAGCCGTCGGCGCCGATGTCCCTCGACCACTGCAGGCTGGTCGGGGCGCCGCCGACCATGACGATGTACTGGTCGCGGATCCCCTCCTTCTGCAGCAGCTTGATGATCTTTCCCTGGTTCGGAGCGGTGGTGGTCAGGAGGGCCGACATGGCGACGATGTCCGGCTTCCGCTCCTTGATCTCGTTGACGAAGCGGTCGATCTTGACGTTGACCCCGAGGTCCACCACCGTGAACCCGTTCGCGGACATCATGGTGCAGACGATCCGCTTGCCGATGTCGTGGATGTCCCCCTGCACGGTGCAGGCCAGCACGCTTCCCTGGCTCTCGCGCGCCACGGAGCTCTTGGCGAGCTCCGGCTCCAGGATGGCGAGGGCGGCCTTCATCGCCTCGGCGCTCATCACGAGCTCGGGAAGGAAGAGCTCTCCGGCGCCGAAACGGTCGCCGACGACGCGGATGCCCTTCACGAATCCATTGTCGATCGACTCGAGCGGGGCGATGCCCAGCTCCAGGGACTGGCGGGCCAGGGCGGCCGAGATCTCCGCCTCACCGGTGATCACGCTGTCCGCCATCTTCTGGTACAGGTCGTCGTGGCTCAAGGCAACCCTCCTTCGGATACGCGAATTTCAGACGATGGCGCGCGGCGCCAGGAACTTGGACTGCGCCGCCCGCAGCGAAGCCGGTCCGTGATAGCCGAGCCGGGCCGAGATCTTGGAGCAGGAATCCAGCCCGATGCGGATGAGGCCCGGCAGCTTGTCCGGGGTCAGCCGTGTGTCGGGTCCCGAAATGCTGACGGCGGCGATGGCGTCGCCGTTGCGGCTCCGGATCGGCAGGCCGATGGCGATCAGGTGATCCTCGAGCTCGCCGTAGGACACGGCATATCCCTGCTCGCGGATCTTGATCAGGTCGCGCGACAGCACCTTGGAGTCGGTGATCGTGCGCGGCGTGAACTTCTTGAGCGCGCGCACCAGGATCTGGCGCTGCTTCTCCGGCGGCTGGAACGCCAGAAGGACCTTGCCGGTCGAGGTGGCGTGGGCCGCCCAGGGCATGCCGATCGCCCCGGCGGCGGCCACCACGTGCTTGCCGGCGATCTCCTCGATGGTGACGACGTTGCTGCCGCTCAGGACCTCGAGGTCCACGGTCTCGCCGGTGCGGTCGGCCATGTCGCGCAGGAAGGGGAGGGCGACACGGTGCACGTCGGTGTGCCGCAGGACCTGCTCGCCCAGGACGATCAGCTCGGGGCCGAGCCTGTACTTGCCGTTCTCCGGGCTCTTGCCGATGAGCCCCTCTCCCTCGAAGGCCGAGAGGAGACGGTAGACCGTGCTCTTGTGGAGGTTGACCTTGCGGCTGACCTCGGTAACGCCCATCTCGGGCGCGTCATCGCTGAACGCTTTGAGCACCGCGATGGCGCGGCGCACCGCCTGGTTCCCCGTCACGACCCCTTCGCCCCGGTCGCTCCTCTTCTTGTTGATCCCCTGTGCCGTCACATCCTGAGCCATGTGGACCTTTCCTTTCTTCATGGACTGCGTCCTGTCCCTGCCGCGACCCCTTTATGCCGTCCTCGCATTGCGGAGGGCAGGACACTTCAGCCAGATTCTCCGTCGAAGACCTCCACCCGCGCAACCCCTATTTTGCCGATGATGACGTTACGGCAATGACTTGCGACGATCGATGGGCCCTTGAAGCCGTAACAGCAACGGGTGCCGGTCCGATGGGTCGAATGGTGCAGAAGCATAAGAAACCGACCACGCGCAACCCCAGCCCATCTCAGGTCGTTCCGTCTCTTGTTCCTCATATTAAAACTCATTAGCACAATGCGCACCAAAAGTACCACCCCGTACGCCGCGAGTCAACTGAAAAGAAAGGGAGCGGCGGACCGTATAATCGGGCCCGAAGAGACCTGGAGTCTGTCCGAGTGTTGCGCCGGGCCGCGCGCATGGGGGTATTGGGGTGTCCATCGGAGTCCTGCTCGGTGGCTGTGGCCATTACGACGGGACGGACGTGCACGAGGCGGTGTTCCTCCTCCTGGCTCTCGAGGCCGCGGGGGAAAGGCCGGTCCTGATCGCCCCCGATCGGCCCCAGGAGCGCACCGTCGAGCACCTGGGGGGTGACGAGGTGCAGGAGGTGCGAAACGTGCTGCGCGAATCGGCGCGGCTGGCGCGGCGGGCGATCCGGCCTCTTTCCGAGGCGCATCCCGAGGAGCTGGAGGCCTTGATCATCCCGGGCGGCTACGGACCCGTGGTCAATTTCTCCACGGGGTTCGCACGACTCGGAGAGCGGCGCGCCCTCGTTCCCGAAATCGCCGCATTCCTGCGCCACTTCATCGAAGCACGCAAGCCGATCGGCTGCATCAGCCTCGGGGAGATACCCGTGCGGGCGGTCCTGGAGGATCCCATCGACGTCCCGGCCCCCACCGGGGACCCCGCGGCTCTCGCCATCGACCGGGAGAGGGGGATCGTCCACACCCCGGGCTTCACGGCCTTCTCGCGCCTGGCCGACGTCAAGGCGGGCGTCGAGGCGATGGTGGCCGAGGTGCTGCGGCGGGTGCAGGACCGGCGACGGGCCGCCGCCAAGTCCGGGGCGGGAGGCGCATGATCGTTGCGGTGCTGTTGTTCGCCCGCTACCGCGAGGCGGCCGGCGCGGCCTCGATCGAGATCGAGATCGGGGCGGGGGCGACTCTCGCGGACGTGTGGGAGCGCGTCCGCGCCCGCGTCCCCGCGCTGCGGGACGAGGGGCGCCCGTTGTTCTCCTGCGATCGCGCGTACGCGCGTCCGGACCGTCCCGTGAGCGGGAGCGAGGAGATCGCGGTTTTCCCGCCTGTGAGCGGCGGATGAGCGCGGAGCGTCGCACGATGCCCGGGCTCTACCGCATCGTCCGGGAGCCGCTGGATCTGGACGAGGCGATCCGCGCCGTCTCGGGCCCCGATCGCGGCGCCATCGCCACCTTCATCGGCACCACCCGGGATCACCACGGCGGCCGGACCGTCCTGTCCCTCGAATACGACGCCTACGTCCCGATGGCGGAAGAGGTCATGCGCGCGATTGGCGAAGAGGTCGCGTCGCTCTTCGGGACGCCGCACGTGGCCATCGTGCACCGCATCGGCCGCATCCGGATCGGCGAGCCCAGCGTGATCATCGCCGTGGCGGCGGCGCACCGCCGCGAGGCCCTGGCCGGCTGTGCGCATGCCATCGAGCGCCTCAAGGAGGTCGTGCCGATCTGGAAGAAGGAGCATTACGAGGACGCGTCCAGGTGGATCGAAGGGACCTAGGAGCCGGACCGGGTGCAGGGCCGGGTTGCTGCGGCTTTCGGGCGGGTGCTATACTTTCCGAGGTTTTGGTCACTGCTAGAGTAACGGTCCTCTCACCCGGCGCCTGACGCCGGGCTCTCGGGCCCGGCCGGCAGGGGGGGGAGCGGGGTGGCACAGAGCGCATTCCTCTCAAGGCTCCGCGACGGCGACGTCCGCCGCGGCGACCGGCACCCTCAGACGGGCCGGCCGTCCGACTATGTCCTGCTCATGGCCCCCAGGGCGAGCGCGCTCCGCCCGCACGGTCCGGCCCCGCACCCCACTGGCACACGCATCTCCCTGAGACTCGAACGCAAGGCCCCTTTCCGAAATGCCTTCCCGCGCCCCCCGCATCGCCGATTCGGGGGCGCGATGGATCTCGGATTCCACGCCACAGCCGGGAGAGGATCCTGCCGCGCCGCCGGTTCACCGGCCGCGCAGGAGACACGGCATGCAAACGATGTTCCACGATCTGCTCCTGCCGGGAGTCCTGTTCCTGGTCGGAGTGTCTCTTGGATGGCTCAGCCGGATCGTCCTCGGACGCACGCGCATCGAGCAGGTCCGGGGAGAGAGCCGGGACATTCTCAACCAATCCCTCAAGGAAGCCGAGCATCACAAGCGCCAGGCCCTGCTGCAGGCCCGCGAGGAGTGGCTCAAGACCAAGGCCAGGCTCGATCAGGAGCTGCAGAACAGGGCGCTTGAAAGCGATCGTCGTGAGCAGGCCCTGGAGCAGCGTGAGTCCGGCCTGAGAGAGAAGGACGCGCGCGTGCGCTCCCGCGAGAGGGCGCTCGAGCAGCGCGAACGCGAGACGCAGGAGGTCCACACCGAGGCGCGGCGGGAGCGCGATCGGTCCCGGCGCCTGGCCGCGGAGCTGGGTGACCAGCTCAGCCGGGTGTCCGGTCTCACCACGGAAGACGCCAAGCAGATGCTCCTCGAATCCCTGAGGCAGGAGGTCCGCGTCGAGTCCGCCCGGATGATTCGCGAGGCGCGCGACGAGGCGCAGAAGAAGGCCGAGACCGAGGCCTGCAAGATCGTCTCCCTGGCGATCGAACGGACCGCCTCGGAATGGACGGCGGAGCGCAGCGTGACCGCGTTCCAGCTCCCCAGCGAGAAGCTGAAGGGGCGCATCATCGGGCACGAGGGCAAGAACATCCGCGCCTTCGAGAAGGCGACCGGTGTGCAGCTGCTCATCGACGAGCAGCCGGACACCGTCGTCCTCTCGTGCTTCAATCCCATCAAGCGGGAGATTGCGCGGTTGACCCTCGATCGGCTGGTGAGGGACGGCAACATCCATCCCCGCCGGATCGAGGATCTGGTTCAGAAGAACCAGCGCCGGGTCGAAGAGCTGATGCTGCGCGCCGGACAGGAGGCGCTGAAGGAGCTCGGGATCACCGGCGTCCATCCCGAGCTGGTCCGCATCCTCGGTCGCCTGCGGTACCGCACCTCCTACGGCCAGAACGTGTTGATGCACTCGATCGAGGTCGCCAAGCTCACCGCGATCATGGCCTCGGAGCTCCGGCTGGACGGGGCCCTTGCCAAACGGGCCGGGCTGTTCCACGACATCGGCAAGGCGATCGACTTCGAGCGGGAGGGAACGCATCCCGAGATTGGGGTCGAGGTCGCGACGCGCTACAATGAGCACCCTGTGGTGATCAACGCCATCGGCACGCACCACGAGGATGCCGACGTGGCCAATCCGATCTCCGTCCTGGTCTCGGCCGCCGACGCCATTTCGGGGTCGCGCCCGGGGGCGCGGCGCAAGAACGTGGTCGACTACGTGCGCCGGATCGAGCAGCTGGAAGGGCTGGCGAACGAGATGGAGGGCGTGGAGCAGTCCTACGCCATCCAGGCGGGCCGGGAGATCCGCGTGATCGCGCGGGCCGAAAAGGTGAGCGACGACCAGCTGGCGGTGCTGGCCTCCGATCTGGCGAGGAAGATCCAGGCCCAGATGGAGTACCCGGGGCGGATCAAGGTGACGGTCATCCGCGAGATGCGGGCCACCGCCACGGCCCATTGAGAGAGGAGCGACGGCCATGACGCAGATGGACCAGGCCAAGCGCGGCACGATCACCGAGGAGATGCGCTACGTCGCCGCCGTCGAGGGCGTCGAGCCGGAGGACCTGCGCCGGCGCATCGCGGCGGGCGTCGCCATCATCCCGAAAAACATCCACCACGACTACAATCCGATCGGGGTGGGGCAGGGGCTGGCGACGAAGGTCAACGCCAACATCGGAACCTCCGGTCACCACCAGCAGCTGCACGAGGAGCTCGACAAGCTCCGGATGGCGGTCCAGTGCGGCGCCGAGATGGTCATGGACCTGTCGACCGGCGACGAGCTGGACCGGGTGCGCCGTGAGATCCTCAGGCGCTGCCCGGTGATCCTCGGGACCGTGCCGATCTACCAGGCGGTCGCCGATCGCGGGTCGGTCCACGATCTGACGGCGGACGGACTCTTCGAGGTGATCGAGAAGCACGCCGCGGACGGAATCGACTTCGTGACCGTGCACTGCGGCGTCACCCGCGAAGCCGTGCGGCGTCTCGACGCCGACGGCCGCATCGCCGGGATCGTGTCGCGCGGCGGATCGATGCTGGCCTCCTGGATGGCGCGGACCGGGGAAGAGAACCCGTTGTTCACCCAGTACGATCGCCTGCTCGACATCGCCTTCGAGCACGACCTGACCCTGTCGCTGGGGGACGGCATCCGCCCCGGCGCCACCGGGGACGCGACCGACGCGGCACAGATCCAGGAGCTTCTGACCCTCGGGGAGCTGACGCGCCGGGCGCACGAGCGCTCGGTCCAGGTGATGATCGAGGGGCCCGGTCACGTCCCGATCGACCAGATCCAGTCGAACGTGCTGCTTCAAAAGCGCGTGTGCCGGGGGGCGCCGTTCTACGTGCTGGGCCCCCTGACCAGCGACATCGGGGCGGGGTACGATCACATCACCGGGGCGATCGGCGGCGCGGTCGCGTCGGCCGCGGGCGCCGACGTGCTCTGCTACCTGACCCCGGCGGAACACCTGAGGCTGCCGACCGTCGAGGACGTGCGCGACGGCGTCATCGCGACCAAGATCGCGGCGCATTCGGGCGACCTGGCCAAGGGGGTGTTCGGGGCCAGAAGCCGCGACGACCAGATGTCGGTCTACCGCAAGCGCCTGGACTGGGAAGGGCAATACCGCCTGTCGCTCGATCCGGAGAAGGCCCGCGAGCTGCGTCTCATGAGCGAGGACTACGACAAGGCGGTGTGCTCGATGTGCGGCACGCTCTGCTCGATGGCCCTCGAGAACACCCGATCCCGGCTGGGCGAGCTCCTGACGGCGCCCGAGGACGACGCGGCGCACCGCCACGTGCGGGTCGGCTCGGCGGCGTTCCGGCGCACGGCGGGGAACGCATGACGCCGTTCCAGGAGCGCTGCATCACGAGGAGCGGGCTGGGCGGCATCCTGGAAAAGGTCCTGGCGGGCCAGCGCCTGTCGGGGGACGATGGGATGACCCTCTACGCGCATCCGGACCTCCTGGCGGTCGGCGCGCTCGCCAACGAGGTGCGGGAAAAACGGCACGGACGCGCGGCGTACTACATCATCAACCAGCACATCAACCACACGAACGTCTGCGTGGCCGGCTGCAAATTCTGCGCCTTCTACCGCACGGCCCGACAGAGCGACGCCTACGTGCTGTCGACCGAAGACGTCGAGAGGCGGATGCGCGAGCACATCGACAAGCCGATCCGGGAGATCCACATGGTCGGGGGGGTGAATCCCGATCTGCCGCTGGACTACTTCGAGGACGTGATCCGGACCATGAAGCGGGTGCGCCCCGACGTGCACGTCAAGGCGTTCACGATGGTGGAGATCGCGGCCATGGCCGAGAATTTCGCCATGACGCCGGAGGACGTGATGCGCCGGCTGAAGGACGCCGGTCTGGGCTCGATTCCCGGGGGCGGGGCGGAGATCCTCACCGACCATGCGCACCAGGTCCTGTTCAAGGGGAAGATCGACCATCGCGCCTGGATGGACATCGCCAAGACAGCCCATCGGCTCGGGCTGAGAACCAACGCCACCATGATGTACGGACATGTCGAGACCCTCGAGGAGCGCCTGGAGCACATGCAGCTCCTGCGCGAAGCCCAGGACGAGACGGGCGGCTTCATGGCGTTCATTCCGCTCGCCTTTCACCCCGAGAACACGCGCCTGTCGCACCTGCCCCGGCCCTCCGCCGCCGACGAGCTGCGCAACGTCGCGGTGGGCCGGCTGATGCTCGACAATTTCTCCCATGTCAAGGCGTACTGGATCATGATGACCCCTCGCGTGGCGCAGGCGGCGCTGCATTTCGGCGCGGACGATCTCGACGGGACGGTCGTGACCGAGGAGATCTACCACCGTGCGGGCTCCACCTCCCCGCAGATGATCAGCGTGCCCCAGATGGTCGCTCTCATCGAGGAGGCGGGACGGATTCCCGTGGAGCGAGATTCGCTCTACAATCGCGTGGATGCGGCGGGATTCCCTCCCTCCGGACCGCGCGCCCCGTCACCCCTCCCCGTGCGACCGGCCGCGTCCCGGGCGACCGCCCCGCGGGCCTGACGGCGGGCCCGAAAATCGGGACGACCGGCGCGAAGGATGGGTGTGATCCCTTGTGGGTTCATCTGAACGGTCGTCTCGTGGCGGACAGCGAGGCACGGGTCTCGGTGTTCGATCGCAGCTTTCTTTACGGCGACGGCGTGTTCGAATCGTTGCGTGCCGTGGGGGGCGGCGTCTTCCGCCTCGACCGTCACCTGCAGCGACTGCGACGCTCCGCGGACGGGATCGGCCTCGATCTACCGGTCGCGCTTTCCGGTCTGGCGGCGGCCGTGGGCGACCTGCTGGAAGCGAATCGTCTGCGGGATGCGCGCATCCGGGTGACCGTGACGCGAGGCGCCGGCCGCCCCGGCGAGTACGTCGAGGCGGACGGTCCCGCGACCGTGGTGATCTCGTCGTCGGGCTTCGGCGGGCTCGACCCGGCGCTGCATCGCGAGGGGGTGACGGCCGCCATTCCGTCCCGGCGTCAGATTCCCCCCGAAGCGCTCGACCCGCAGATCAAGTCGACCTCGCGCCTGGGCTCCGTCCTGGCGCGGCGTGAAGCGCGCAATCGGGGAGCCTTCGAGGCGATTCTTCTCGACGGTCTGGGGAACCTCACGGAAGGGACCGTGAGCAACGTGTTTCTGGTGGAGGGGGGGCGGCTCCGGACCCCTCCGGCTCCGTCGGGCGGGCTGCCGGGAATCACCCGGGAAGCGGTGATCGAGATCGCGCGAGCCGCCTCGATCGAGGTCACCGAAGAGCCTCTTCCGTCCCGCCGGCTCTTCGCCGCGGACGAGGTGTTTCTCACCAACACGTCCTGGGAGGTGCTGCCGGTGGTCCGGGTGGAAGGCCGGCCGGTCGGAGGCGGAATCCCCGGCGCCGTGGCGCGCGATCTCCTCGAGCGCTACCGGGACGTGCTGCGGCGCGAATGCGCCACCGCGGCGGCCGCCGCGGGCGGGACGGCCCGATCATGACCGGAGCGCTCCTCCCGGTGTCCCCCCCGCCGCGGGCGGTCGTGGAGTTCCTGCCGCGCTTCATCGACCCCGTGGAGGCGCTCCTGCGTGTCCGCCGGCGCAGGAACCCGGTCCTGCTCCTGAGCGGCCTCGAGGACCATCCCGAATCACACCACTCGATCCTGGCGTGGGATCCCCTCCTCGTCGCCACGCTGCGGGGCGGCGAAGCGACACTGGCCCGGGTCCTGGACGGTGAGGAGCGGATCGATCGGCGCGCCGTGAGCGATCCGTTCGATTTCCTGCGCGCGCTCGCCCCGGCGGGGGCGTTGCAGCGAGCCGCACCGGGAGTGCCTTTCGCGGGCGGCGCGATCGGCTACCTCGGCTACGGTCTGAGGCGCGCCGTGGAGCGCCTGCCGTGCGCGCCCCCCGATCCCCTTGGCCAGCCGGATGCATGGTTTGGGCTCTACGATCGCGCCCTGGTCTTCGATCATCGGGAACGACGCGTCGTCCTGGTCGCCACGGGCCTCGGGGCCGCCGGCGAGCGCGAACGGGAAGCGCGCGCCGCGTCCGGCCTCGAGGAGATGCGACGCGTCATGTCGGGCCCGGCCCCGGTCGGAGAGCCCGGGCGCGCCCACGCCCCGGAGCGCGCGCCGGGGTCCCGGGGAGGCGGGGAGGGTGCCCGCCGAAACGCCCGTCTGAAGACGGACAGAAAGGCCTACCTCGCGACCGTCGCCCGGGCGCTCGAGTACATCGGTGCGGGCGATCTGTACCAGGTCAATCTGTCGCATCGCATCGAGTGCCCCTTCGATGGCGACCCCGCCGACCTGTTCGCCGATCTGGCCCGATGCAATCCGGCCCCCTTCTCCGCCTACCTGGACGCGGGTCCTTTCCAGGTGGTGTCGGCCTCGCCGGAGCGTTTCGTGGCGCTCCAGGGAAGCCGCGTCCGGAGCAGCCCGATCAAGGGCACGCGTCCCCGTGGCCTCACGCCGGAACAGGATGCGCGCCTGTCCCGCGAGCTGTCGCTGAGCGCCAAGGACCGCGCCGAAAACGTGATGATTGCCGATCTGGTCCGGAACGATCTGGGTCGGGTCTGCGAGACGGGGAGCGTGCGCGTCGAGAAGCTGTGCGCCCTGGAATCGTTCGCCACCGTGCACCACCTGGTCTCGTCCGTCTCCGGGGGCCTGCGACCGGACGCGGATCGCGTCGATGTCCTGAAGGCGCTCTTTCCGGGAGGATCCATGACCGGCGCCCCCAAGGTGCGCGCGATGGAGATCATCGACGAGCTGGAGGGGGAGGAGCGGGGGATCTACTCGGGCGGCATCGGCTATCTGTCGCTCGACGGAGGCATGGACTTCAACATTGTCATAAGAACCCTGGTGTGTGCAGCGGGCCGGGCGCACCTGCGAGTCGGGGGGGCCGTGGTGGCCGATTCCCAGCCGGAAACAGAGTATCGGGAGACGCTCGACAAGGCCAAGGCGCTGCTCGATGCGCTGGGGGCCCGCCTCGTCAATGGCTGACACCGCCGGGCGGCGGCGCGGCGGGGAATCTAGAAGCTGAAGTTGAGCATGACGGTGGCCCAGCCCTGTCCGTCGCGGGGCATTCCGGAGGACAGCACCGCGCGCCCGCGCGACCCGAGCGGACAGTCGAGAGAGAGGCGGATCGGCTCGTTGCGCACCGGAATCTCCAGCCGCCCGGAGAGACGGGACGCTTCGGCGCGCATCAGGAGGGCGGGGTGCGCGTCGAGACGCATCCCGATTCCACCACGCCATCCCCCATCGGCCGCTCCCGGAACGGAGGGGGACATGCCCGCTTGCGTGCTTTCCGGGCTGGCGGGCGGACGGGAGCGCGTGCCTCGGGATGAGAGGCTCCCGAGCAGGTCGATGGTCCGGCCAAGGCCGAGCGAGGTCCTGGCCAGACGCTCGAGCTCCACGTCCAAGGCCCGGCGAACGGATCGGGTCACGATGCGCGACGCCTCGTGGCTCCGCCGCTTGAGAGCGTCCGAATCCAGGTCCTCGAAGACCCTGTCGGGGACCGCCGTCACGTCCGACATGTTCTGGCGTCGATACCGCAGCGCCTCCCGCTGCATTCGCGCCATGAGCCGCCCCGAAAATCCCAATGCAGTGAACTCGCCGGGCTCCCGGTGCTTGTCCATGGACGACAGGGTGAAATCGGACGACTGGATCAGCGTCCGTCCCGCCTCGAGGCGCGAGATCGCCGGGATGGGAAGAGTGAACGACGTCGGGAGAATGTGTGCGGGAGCCGTGAAGGTGGCGGTCGCCGGGGCCATCCCCGAACGATCGCCCGTGACGTCGATGGGCTCCGGCAGGCTCGACGCGGACGCCCGGCCGGAGAAGGCGAGCACCCACCCCGCCATGACGAGGGCCGAAGCCCGTCCCAGGCGGCTCAGGCGCCGTCCCGAGTGATCGGGTCCATCCTGGAAATGGCGCATGCCGAAAACTACGACCATCCGGCTGGAAGTCAAGGCCTACAAGGGTTTCAGTGGACCTCTGGGTGCGGACTACAGTCCGCGCCGGGACCATCCGGGCGGCCGTCAGCCCGCCGACAGACAGCCGGAAGCCGGTGCTATAATCCGCCGGCTCCGCCAGGGGGAAGGCCGGTCGTCCTCCGTTCAGTCTCCCAGAGAGGGCGTGTGACCAGCACGGCGTTCCTTCTGTTCCTGTCGTCCTGCAGCACCGCCATCATCCACGCCCTCATTCCGGACCACTGGCTTCCTTTCGTTCTCATGGCGCGCGCGCAGGGCTGGAGCGAGCGGCGGGCCGCCACGCTGACAGGTCTCGCGGGGGTCCTGCACGTCCTGGTGACCGTCGTGGCAGGGGGTCTGACAATTTTTGTCGGATCCGCGTCCGTCCAGAGGCTGGCGGAGTGGACCGGGCACTCCCTGGGCTTCGTGGGAGGTCTCCTGCTGGCGGTGTTCGGGCTGGCGTACGGCGTCTTTCGCCACTTCAGGGAGGCGCGGGTCCATGCGACGGCCGGCCCGAGTCGGGAGAAGACGGAGGCGGCCGGCGGGCACATCCACGTGCACGGCCACCTGCTGGAGCGTTGGTTTCACGGCGCCCTGACGGCCGGGGCGCTCGTCCTGGTCATCGGCATCAGCCCGTGCGCGCTCCTGGTGCCGATCCTGTTCGCCGCCTCGGCGGCCGGCACGGGGGCCGTCCTGGCGGCGGCGCTGGGGTTCGCGCTGTGCACCATCGCGACCATGGTCGGGGTGACGATCGTCGCCATGCGCGGCATGCGTCGGATCGAGCTGCCCTTCTTCACCCGGTACGGCGACCTGATCAGCGGCGCCCTGGTCGGCGCCGTCGGGTTCCTCCTCATGCTTCATGAGTCCTGATCGCTTGCGATCGCGAGGACGATTCTGGTATAAATCGCAACGGTCGTCCCGGCCGCGCCTG
Source organism: Candidatus Polarisedimenticolia bacterium (assembly GCA_036001465.1). Lineage (NCBI taxonomy): Bacteria > Pseudomonadati > Acidobacteriota > Candidatus Polarisedimenticolia > Candidatus Polarisedimenticolia bacterium. Next base: position 34,986 of record DASYUH010000052.1, on the reverse strand, counting down.
ATCGCGGGACACCTCGATACGGGTGAGCGAGGGTCATGCTCCTGACGATCCGCGAGGCCTCCCAGCTGGTCGGCAGAACGCCCGCCACCATCCGCCGGTACATCCGCTCCGGTCGCCTGAAAGCCGACAAGGAACTCGGAAAATTCGGAGAGGAGTACAAGATCCGGCGGGAGGATCTGCTGTCTTTGGGATTGGCCGCGCAGTCGGATCTCCCCGTGCGGACGGCCTCGTCCGTCCAGGCCGCCCTGGTGTCGGAGCCGAAGGAGGCCGTGGTCCCCGTGTCCCTGTTCAACGACCTGCTCATGAAGCACGAGCAGATCCTGGTCCAGTACGGGATGATCCGGGCCGGAGGCCAGAAGCTCTTCGAGTACAAGGCCGCCGCGGAGAGCCGGGAGGAAGACCTGCGCCGCGCCGAGGAGCGCTACCAGGCGCTGCGCTCGCGCGCCGTCCGCGAGATCCAGTTCCTGCGCAAGCACATGCGGGAGGCGGAGATCGAAGTGGAGGAGCGCAACATCGAGATCACGCTCCTGCAGGAAAAGATCAAGAGGCTGGAACTGGCCGCGGCGCACGCGGCCACCGTCGACACGTTCGATCGCAGCCTGGTGGAGATTCGCCAGAAGGAGCGCGAGATCGCGCAGATGGAGGCGGAAGGCCCGAAGGCCCAGACGCCGTACGACCCCGCTCCCGAGTGGGTGAAGACGTACACGCCTCCGGACGGTGACCAGGATCACTGAGAGGAACGCGATCGGCCCCGCCGGGTCCTCGGTCGGGTTCCCGGGAGCCGGCGCGGTTCGCGGACAGGCTCCTAGGTTCGGCGCCGGCCCGAGGCGGAGCGCCGGGGCCGTGTGCTCTGTCCGAGTCGGGGGTCGCGGCCGGTGGCAGCCTGACGGCCGCGTCGCGCAGGAGGCGCCGGACCCGCCACCCCTCCCCCTGCGGCCGGCGAGCGGGAGCCCGCAGTCGCGGCGCCGCTCTTGGCGCGAGGCTCCGATTGCCGGCACGCTTCGACAATAGTCTGAATGACCTTGGACTTGAGCACGACGTCCTCCGCGGCGTCGGGCCGCGCTTCTGCGAATATAGGGACGCCGTCGCCGCGATCAAGACGAGGAGCCGCGGATACGGAAATGAAACACGCGCCGGCCACGATCGGGACCGGACGCGTTCGCCACACCGATCCGGAGAACCAGAACATGAAGCGCGTGCTGCCGCTGAGCCTGTTGGCCCTGACGCTGTTCGGTCTCGAGGCTGCCGCCACCGGCGGAGAGACGGCCGACCTCGTGCTGCTCGATCTCCCGAAGGGAAGCTGGCTCGCGACCGTGCGCGGAGACGCCAGCGTGACGGTTCTGGAGGAGAAGGAAGGCTGGCGGCGCGTGAGGCTGGAGGGTTGGATGATGGCCGTGCCCGGATCGGCGGAGGGAAGAGGCGCGTCGCAGGGATCCGCCTCCGCGCCGGCAGCGACCGGCGGCGCGCGGATCGTCGGCGTGCTGGGGCCCGACATCCGGACAGGAGGCGCGCCCGGAGCGGGACTGCTGGTGCTCCTGGCCCGGGAGAGCCCCGCGCTCGATGCCGAGCACCGAAAGGGCGGCGAGGAATGCGGCGACAGCGTGAAGGAGGCGGATCGGCGGATCGAGGTCCTCAACGAGGATCTGCGGAGAGCGCTCAATTCGTCGAACAATTTCAGGGACGCCACCACCCGGAATGACGCGGTCCAGCGACGGCTGAAGGACGCCGAGGCGGAACGACGGAGAGTGGTCGAGGAGTGCCGCGGTCGGGCCGAGGCGATCTTCCAGAAGCACGCCGTGTCCCGCGCCATTTCCGACGGGAACGGGAGCTTCGCTTTTGAGGATGTGGCGCCCGGACGCTACCGGGTCGTCGCCTTCGACGCATCGGAGGCGAGACCGCGCTCCTGGTCGCTTGGATGCGCCATCGAGGGCGGGGGCTCGAGGGTTCTGGACCCGTCGGCGGACCGGACTGCCGTCGACGCGGACTGGGGAATTCGCTGATCCAGTTCCCTAGACCCGGAGCTCCACGATCGTGACGCCGGGGCCCCCCTCGTTGGACGGAGCGCTGGCGAAGGTCTCGACGTGCGGATGGCGGGCCAGGAGATCGGCGACCGCCCGCTTCAAGCGTCCCGATCCGACGCCGTGGACGATGCGGATCGGAGTCAGTCCTTCCAGGTAGACGTCGTCGAGGTATTTGTCCACGAGGGCGAGTCCCTCGTCCACGGTGAGACCCAGGATTCGGATCTCGGCCTGCGCGTCCGCACCGGGCTTCCGTGCCAGCGTGACCCCGGCCGGCAGGCGGGACGCACGATCGGCCGGGTCGCTCTTGGGAGACTCCGGCCGGCAATCGGCAAGGGCCACCGTCGTCCGCATTCCGCGCACCACGACGACGGCCCGGTCGCCGCGCACCGCCTCCAGCGTGCCGCGCAGCCCCAGGCCCTCGACGAGAACCGGCGTGCCGGGAGCCAGGGTCGTCGCCGGCCTCGAAGGCGGCATGACGCGGCCGGTCGCCTGACGGATCAGGGTGCGCGCCCTGGCCCGCAGAGCGGCGGACGCCTTCAGCTCCTGGCGCCTGAGGACCGCCGCGAGCTTCCGGTCCTTGATGGCCGTCAGATACGTCTCCCCCTCCTGCCGCATGGCCTTGAGCGCCGTCTCGATTTCGGCGGCCACCGCGTCGCGGCGGGTCGCCTCCCTGGAGGCCATCTCGGCGGTCATCTGCGCCCGCTCCCGGTCGAGCCGCTGCCTCTCCTCCCGCGCCTCCGCCAGTCGGCTCTCCAGCTCCTGGGCCATCGCCTGCAGCCGGGTGAGGTAACCTGAAATCCTCTCGCCCGCATGACCGCGTCGGGCGCGCGCCTCCCTGAGAATCGCGTCCGGAAGGCCGAGCCGCGCGGCGACCTCCAGGCCGCCGCTGCGGCCTGGAATGCCGGGGATCAGGCGGTAGGTCGGGGTGGAGCTCGACTCGTCGAAGTGCATGGCGGCATTGGCGCATCCCGCGGTGGTGGCGGCGTACGCCTTGAGGGCTTCCAGGTGTGTGGTGGCGATCACCAGGGCGCCCTGATCGCGCAGATAGTCCACGATGGCGGTCGCCAGGGCGACGCCGTCCTCGGGATCGGTCCCGGTGCCGACCTCGTCCAGAAGGACCAGCGCAGGAGAGGCCAGCTGGTCCGCGATCCCGGCGATATTCGTCATGCGGGCCGAGAAGGTGCTCAGCCGATCCGGGATCGACTGGCGATCACCGATGTCGATGAAGACGCCGCGGAAGATCGGCAGGAGGGCGCTGTCCGCCGGCACGGATATCCCCGACTGAAACATCAGAGCGAGGAGGCCGGCGGTCTTCAGGGCGACCGTCTTGCCGCCGGTGTTGGGGCCGCTGATCACCAGGACCCGCGTCCCTGCGGGAATCGCGAGGTCGAGCGGCATGATGGGGAGTCCCTGCGATCGGAGCGACAGCTCGAGGAGGGGGTGGCGGGCGCCCTCGAGGCGCATGTCGCCCGAGGGGGACGGCGCCGCCGGCCGGGCGCGGAACTTCCGCGCCAATCGCGCCTTCGCGGACAGGACGTCGAGCGTGCCGATCCCGGCGCTCAGATTGCGCATCTCCGGGAGGCGCCCGCGCAGGAGGTCGCTGTACTCCTGCAGGAGTCGCTGGACCTCGGCCGCCTCCCGATCGCGCAGGGTCACGATCTCGTTGTTCAGCTCGACCGTTTCGATCGGTTCGATGAAGACCGTCGCGCCGCTTCCGGACACGCCGTGGACGATGCCCGCCAGCGTCGCCTGGGATTCGGCGCGGATCGGGATGACGTGCCGGTCGCTCCGGATCGAGATGAATGTGTCCTGGAGGGCGCGCGCAACCTCCGGCCTGCCGACGATGGCGTCGAGGGCCGCCTTCAGGCGCTCGTTGCGCCTGCGGATCTCCTGGCGCACCGCCCGCAGCTCGTCGCTCGCCCCGTCCTCGATCTCGCCCGTCGCCGCGACCTTGCCGTCCAGGAACCGGACGAGGTTCCCCAGGTCCGGCAGATCTCGGGCGATTTCCAGGAGCACCGGATACTCGGCCCGGGCCTCCGTCAGGGCGGACTTGAGGCTTCGGCCGGCCTTCATGAGGGTGACCAGGTCGAAGACCTCGAGCGGGCCAAGAACCGACCCCTCGATCTCGAGCCTGGACAGCATCGGCGTCGGATCCGGCACCACCCCGAAGGGGAGCGCCCCCCGGCTCTCCGAGTAGCCTGCCATGGCGGCTGCCAGCCGGTTCTCGCGTTCGACGGTTGCGGGATCGTAGGAGGGCTTGAGCGCCAGGGCGAGAGCGGTCCCCGGCGGCGTGGCGGTCTCCCGGGCCAAGAGCCCCAGGACCTGGTCGAACTCCAGGGCCAACAGGACGTTCTCGATCAACCCTCTCACCAGATTTAGTACTTCTCTCTTGACAGGCCCCTATATCTTGGGTAGAGTCCCGGTATACAGGTTGGAGCAATCAGGGGAAATCGCGATACCTGCTGGAGAGATTGTGAGATTCCCGGAACTGCCCGCCTTCCAGAAGTTGACCACGTACCGGAGCCTTTTCCACGAACTTCCCCACACCATCGCTGGGGGCGCGAGCTCCCAGTTCTGCGTTTGTCAACCTCGGTAGCCGAAGCACGGGCAGTTCCGGGAAATGCAACATGACCGCCGCGCCGGCGATGCGTAGACCGGCGCGCCGCCTCGAAGTATAATTCCGGCCTTCATGAACGCCCGCGACCAACGGAATGTAGCACACAAGCGCCGCCCGCACCGCGGAGATCTGGCCTCCGCGGCGCTGCTCTTGGCCGTCCTCGCCGGAGCCCCTGCGGCACCGCCGGAGGCGGGCGCGGCCATCACCGGATCGTCGCCGCAACCCCCGGAGACCATGGTTCCGCCCACGGCCACGCCGCCCGAGATTCGCGCTCCGGGTCTGCCGCCCATGCCGGCTCCGGGCAAGGGGAGGCTGGCACTCCATATCGACGGCAACCGTCGCTGGTGCACCTTTCCCGACGATCGTCTGGTCCGGCCGGAAGCGAAGGAAGGCGTGGTGGACAAGCAGAACGGGATCTTTACCTTCGGATACAAGTTCACCATCGCGGCGGTCAGGAGGGGAGACGCCGACACCGTGGTGATGCTCTTCGAGTCCCCCGTGTACCGCACGGCGTCCTGGCGCCCGGCTTCCAAAGTCGGCAATTACCGCAAGCCGGCGCCCCGGGCTCCGATGATCATTTCCGAGGGGGAGCGGCTGCCGCGGCCGAAGCAGATCCCGCAGGCACCCGATACCCTGGTGCCGTTCTGGGAGCCGCAGAACCGGTGCGTGGGGTTCCCCGAGCGGATGGATTTCGATCTCGACCCGGGAACCTACGACATCTATGCGGCATTCGATCTCGTGAAAGGGGACGGGTCCTGGGTCCACCGTACCACCGGGTACCTGACCGACATCCCCGTCGAGGCGGCGCGCCGCACGCGTCTCGACGGGCTCGTCAACATGGGTCGGGGATCCGACCGGCAGTTGGAGATCAGGAGCTTCACTCTGGAGCCCGGCCCGGACCTCCCGGGGCCAGCCGGTTCTTGACGGGCCGCTGGTCGTCCCTCCTCGCCGGTCCGCTGCTTGCCCTCCTGTTGTACATCCCGACGCTCGGGCACGATTTCGTGTTCGACGATCGCGGCGTGATCGAAGCCAACCCCCTCATGCACGACATCCGCGACCTGCCCAGGCTGTTCGTGACACCGTACTGGAACGCGCCGCTGCACTCCCGGCTGCTCTACAGGCCCCTGACCAGCGCCTCGTTCGCTCTCGACCGCGCGATCTCCGGAATGCGGCCGGCCTGGTTTCATGCGGTCAACGTGGCGCTGCACGCCCTCGCCACGCTTCTCGTCGCCGGGCTGGCGCTCGAGCTTCTGCCGGGCCGGCCGGCGGCGGCCGCAGTCGCAGGCGCGCTCTTCGCGGTCCATCCCGTGCACGTGGAAGCGGTGGCGGGTATCGTCGGCCGCGCCGAAATCCTGGCCGCGATCGGCGTCCTCTCGGCCATCGCGTGCCATCGCCGCGCGCTTCTGGCCCGCCCGGAGCGGGCCACTCTGTGGGTCGCGGCGGCATGGGTTTCGGCCCTGGGCGGCGTCCTGGCCAAGGAATCGGCCATCGTCACGCCGCTTCTGGTCCTTCTGGCCGAACGGACGATGCCCGGAGTGCAGGCCGCCTCGCGCGCCCGGCGCCTCGTGCTGCACGCGGGGTACGGCATGGTCGCGCTCGGCTACCTCGGGATCCGTGCGGCGGTCCTGGGGACGATCGGACCCGGCCAGCCGATCCCATTCGTCGACAACCCGGCCGCCGCAGCGGGGGCCGTCGCGGGCCGTCTGACGGGGCTGGGAACGCTCGCGCGCTATGCCCGCCTGCTCCTCTGGCCCGACCGGCTGTCCGCCGATTATTCCTACGATCAGATCCCGGTCATCCGGAGCCTTTTCGATCCCCTGGCGATCCTGGGGCTCCTCATCCTGGTGGCGGTCGTGGTGGGAGGCGCACGGCTGGTGCGCCGGGCCCCCGCGTGCGCCTTCGCGCTGCTGTTCACGGCGGCGACCGCCTGCCTGACCACGAACGTGGTCCTGTTCATCGGCACCCTCCTGGCGGAGCGCCTGATGTACCTGCCGAGCGTCGGCCTGTGCCTCCTGGCCGGCTGGGCCGTCGGACGGTCGACGGGTCCGCGGGCGCGGTGGATCCTGGGCGGCGCCGCGGCGCTCGCCGTCCTCCTCCTCGCGGGGCGCTCGTGGGCGCGCATTCCGGAGTGGAAGGATGATTTCTCCCTCTACAGCAGCGCGGCGCGCGTCTCCCCTCGATCCGCGCGCATCCGTTACAACCTGGGCAACGGTCACCTGAAGGCCGGTCGGTACGCCGAAGCCGAGATGAACTATCGGGAGGCGCTCCGGATCTACCCGGAGTTCCAGGATGCCCGCGTCAATCTGGGGATGGCGCTCTTGCAGCTGCACCGGGCGCAGGACGGCCTGGCGCTCCTCGAGGCGGCCGTGCGCCTCGATCCCCAAAGCGCCGATCTCGCCGTGAACGTCGGCACGGCGTACCAGGCCCTCGGAGATGAGGCACGGGCGGAGGCGGCGTTCCGCCGCGCCCTGGAGCTCGACCCGCGATCCGCGCGAGCCTGGAACAACCTGGGATCCATCGAGCTGCGACGCGGAAACGCGGAGGAGGCGGCGGAGGTGATCGCGCGAGCGGTCGCGATCGATCCGCACATGGCCGTCTTTCGGGTCAACCTCGCGGACGCGCTCAACGCCGCGGCGCGCACGAGCGAGGCGGCGGAGCAGTTCCGGGAGGCCTACCGGATCGATCCGGACCTGCCCGAAGCCCATCGCGGCCTCGGAGAGGTGGCCCTGAGCCGGGGCGACCTCGAGACCGCCGAGCGCGAATTCCGGCTGGCGGCCGGGGCGCGGGTGCCCTCGGCGCGGGCCGCCAATTTCCTGGGATATGTGCTGACCCGCACGGAACGCTACTCCGAGGCGGTGGTCCAGTACGAGAAGGCGATTGCCATTCAGCCGGACCTGGCCGATGCCCATGCGAGCCTCGGCCTGCTGTACGCCGCGCGCGCCGGCGATCGGGCCAGGGCGATCGAGCACCTCCGGACGTCGCTCCGCCTGGATCCCGCCCAGGCCCGGGCGGAGGATCTGCGCGCGCTACTGGACAGGCTGGAGAAGCGACAAGGGGGAGTGAGCGGTCCTGGAGCCCGGCCCAATACCCGGACAGGCTCCTAAGAGCGGCCCGGCGTCCGCTTGACCGTGTCGGGCCGGGTCGTCGACGGCGGGGGTGAGCTCTTCTCGGCGGCGAGCTCCTCGAGGATCACCTTCTTGAAGCCCTCGAACGATCGGTCCTGAACCCGCTTTCCATTGATGAACATGCTGGGTGTCCCGAGGACGCGGGCGGCCGCTCCATCGGCCAGGTCCTTCTGGACCTGCGCCTCGTGCCGGCCGGACTGCATCGCCTTCTCGAACTCCGCCTGGTTCAGTCCGACCTCTTTCGCCCACTTCTTGATGTTCTCCTCGTTGATGGCGCTGAAGTTCTGGAACATCTTGTCGTGGAGCGGCCAGAATTTTCCCTGGGCATTCGCCGCCATCGAGGCCACGGCGGCCTGCCGGGCATATTGATGGATGTTGAGCGGGAACTGCTTGAAGACCAGCTTGACCTCTTTGGGGAACGCCTTCAGGACCTGCTCCAGGGTGGACTGGACCCCGGCGCAGAAGGGACACTGGAAGTCGGAGAACTCCACGATCACCACGCGGGCCTCCTTCGGCCCGCGCACCGGGCTGCCGTCGATGTCGATATTGTAGGCGACGCCCGCATCGTCGGGCAGCTTGACCTCCACGAAGGTGCCCGCCTTGGCCTTCAGGACCGTGACCACCTCGGCCTCCGGCTTCCCCTCGCGCAGGGAGTCGATGATCGTCCGGGAGAAGATGAGGCTCCGGCGGCAGGACGAATCGCGGTCCCGGCAGGTGGCGATGGTCATCTTGCATCCGCAGTTGCAGTCATTCTCGTTCATCACCTTGAGGGCGATCTTCTTCTGAGCGTCCGACAGACCCGTCCAGTCGACCTCTTTCAGTCTCGAGAGATCGGTGATCGGCGGATGGGTCTCGGCGCGTCCGGCCGACGGCACGGCGAGAGCCACGACCAGAAGCGTCGGCAACATGATGAGGCGCGGGGCGTTCATAGCGGGTCTGATTCTACGCGGGGATCATGAAAAGTCAAGGAATCGGGGCGCCCGGGGGGCGTCCGACTTGCCGATGCTCCGGGGAACACTATATTTGCGCCCCAGCGGAGCAATCCGGAGGGGAGGACCTTGGCCCTGCGATCCTGGGTGGAACCGATCGAGCACACCAGCCCGAAGACCGTTCGCCTGGCCCTGCGCTGGATGCTCATCCTGGCCACCGCCCTGATCCTCTCACCACCGGGCGGCATCCGCCTGACGGTGTTCGATCTCGGCCTCGTCCTGGCGTTCGTCGCCAGCAACGTGGCTCTCACGGCGCTTCCCGAGCGGGTGTTCCTCTCGCGCAACCTCGAGTACGTCGTGGTGGTCGCGGACACCTTCCTCGTCTCGCTGGCGTTGTTCCGCGCCGGGCTCGAGGGCGGCGACCTGCCGCTGGCCTTCTTCCTCAACCTCCTGCTCGCGGCGCTGGGGACCGACCTCCTGCGCATCGTGGCGGGCGCCACGGTCGTGTCGGGGTTCTATCTGTATCTAATGAAACGCCGCGGCGTCGAGGGGGTCGATCTCTCCGCCCTCCTGATGCGCATCCCGTTCCTGTACACCGCCGCCCTGTACTACGGCCACCTGGTCCACCAGGGGCGGAAGGACCAGGCGAGAACCGGTCTGATCGAGCGCGAACGCATCGAGCTCAAAACGTTTCACGAGATCACGGCCGCGACCACCTCCACCCTGGAGCTGCGCGAGGTCTTCTACCTGATCGTGCAGCGCATCGCGCAGCTGGTGGGCGCCAGGCGCTGCTCCGTGCTGACGGTGGATGCGAAGACGGGCACCTGTTCCGTGCTCGCGAGCAGCGACAATCCCGGGGTCTGCGGCCTCGTGATCGACCTCGACAAGTACCCCGAGGTGCGCAGGGCGATCGACACCCGCGAGACGGTGGTGATCAACGACATCGCGGCCGAGCCGCTCATGCAGCCGATGAAGGACACCCTGGACAAGCTGGGATACCAGTCCATCCTGGTCCTGCCCATCCTGTACCAGGACTTCCTCCTGGGGATGCTGTTCCTGCGGGCGGCGCGCGTCGAGAGGCGCTTCACGCGCGAGGAGATCACCGCCTGCCAGGTCGTGGCCAACGCGTCCGCCAGCGCCATCAAGAACGCCCTGCTCTACGAGCAGCTGCGCCACGACGCGCACGCGCGGCAGCAGGAAGCGGAGAAGCTGCAGAAGATCCTCGACCAGTTCCCGGACCTCATCTACACGACCGACCGCGAGGGGCGGTTTACCGAGTTCAGCCGTGGGGGGGAGACGATGCTCGGGCTCTCGCGCGGCCAGGTGATCGGCTCGAGCTGCCTGGACCTCTACCCGGATCCCGAGGCGCGCGACCGCATCAGGAACCTGCTCGAAGGGGCGCGGCCCCTCGCGGGCGTGGAGACCACGGTGCGCGGCCGGGAGGGCGGCCTGCGCGACGTGCTGGTGGCCGCCTCGCCCCTGAAGGACGCGGCCGGGGCGCCCTGCGGGACGGTCGGCATCATCAAGGACATCACCGACCTGAAATCGGCGAGACGGTCCCTTCAGGTCACCGAGAAGCTGTCCGCCATGGGGGAGCTGGTCAGCGGCGTGGCGCATGAGCTGAACAATCCCCTGACCGGCGTCCTGGGCTACGCGCAGCTCCTCATGGGGGGGGCCACGGACGCCAGGCAGCGCAAATCGGTGGAGCGGATCTTCGAGTCGGCCCTTCGCTGCCAGAAGATCGTCCAGAACCTCCTGGCGTTCGCCCGGCGGTATCCCTCGGAGAAGCGCTACCTGGGGCTCAACGGCATCATCGAGAAGACCCTCGATCTGAAGGCCTACCAGCTGCGGGTCAACAACCTGAAGGTGGTGAAGAGCCTGGATCCGCTCATCCCCAAGACGATGCTCGATTTCAACCAGATGCAGCAGGTCCTGCTGAACCTGATCACCAACGCCGAGCACGCCATCGCGTCCAACCGGGGCCAGGGGACCCTGAGCCTGTCCACTGCGGCGCGGGACGGCATGATCCGCCTGGAGGTGCGCGACGACGGGCCGGGGATGCCGCCCGAGGTCCTGGCCAGGATCTTCGATCCGTTCTTCACGACCAAGGAGGTCGGCGAGGGGGCGGGTCTGGGACTGTCGGTCTCGTACGGGATCGTCAAGGATCACGGGGGGCGGATCTGGGCCGAGAGCCGCGCGGGCGAGGGGACGAGCATCATGATCGAGGTGCCGGTCGTCGCCGACGCCGCCTCCGAGGCGACGCCGGGGGCGGGGCAGGGACCGGCGCTCGCCGGCCGGACTCTGAGCATCCTGGCCGTGGATGACGAGGCGGTCATTCTCGACCTGATCGTGGACGCGTTCGGCCGGGACGGCCGACACACGATCGACACCGCCGGGAGCGCGCGCGAGGCGATTCAGAAGCTCGAGCGCCGCACCTACGACATCCTCCTCCTCGATCTCAAGATGCCCGAAATGGACGGCCAGCAGCTGTTCGAGGAGATCCGGCGGCGCTGGCCCGACATGGGTCGCCGGGTGGTCTTCGCCTCGGGGGACACGCTCCATCCGGCCACGCGGCATTTCCTGGATCATTCCGGCTGTCCCTGCGTGGACAAGCCGTTCAAGCTCGAGCACCTGGCGAACACGATTGCCACCCTCGCCGGGGGCGCCGCGCCGCATCCCCGCTCGGCAGCGGGCGGCTGACGCGGAGCGCATCCGCGCCCTCTCCTCACGGCTTCCCGGCCGCCGCTCGAGGCGCATGCTATACTTTCGCCCCATCCATCTTCGAGGAGAGGCACGCATGGACCCGGCCGCACGCCCCCTGTTCCGGACCGCGATCCTGGGAGCGGTGCTGCTCCTGGGACTGGGTCCCGGTGCCGCGACGCGCGCCTCCTGGCAGGAGCCTCCCGCCGGAATCGCCCCTCCCGAACCTGACGCGACACCGGAACCGCCGGCCCCTGAAGCCCCGGAGTCGCAGCTTTCGCCCGAAAACCAGTCGCCTTACCTGACGCGGACCTACAAGATGCGGCCGGCCAAGCTCTGGAAAGGTCTCCTGGAAGCTCTCGAGGCGGAGGGCTTCCCTCCCGAGGAGACCAGCCAGGACACCCGCACGGTGAAGTCGTCCTTCGTTGATTTCAGCCAGGAGAAGTATCCCGCGGCGGTCGCCGAGCCCCCCATGCGTCTGGGGAGGAGCTACCACATCCTCCAGATGACCAAGGTCAAGCAGGGGAAGGTCTCCCTGGAGGGCGTGGTCTCCTCGTCCCGCAATGGCACCGAGTTGCGGGTGCGGGCGCGGATCCTCGTCATGGGACTCGACCGGGTTCGGCGAGTGAGAATGCTGGTGGATCGCCGCTCCACCGGTGTGATCGAAGCGGATTTCATCCACCGGCTCGAAGAACGCCTGGGAATCGAGCACCTCTGATCGGACCGCCATGCCGGCCGCCTCGCCGTTCCGTGCCCTGTGCTACGCCCCCCACCTCCGGGCCTCGATGGATCGCCTGGTGGCGCCGCCATACGACGTGCTGTCGGACGAGCAGCGCAGGAGCCTGGCCGACGGCCACCCCCGCAACGTGGTGCACCTCGACCTGCCGCGCCCGTCCGGGGAGGTGGATCCGTATGAGTCCGCGGCGGTGCTCCTCCAGCGCTGGGTCGAGGACGGCACCCTGGCGCGTGACGCCCGGCCCGCGTTCTATGCCTGCGAGCAACTCTATCGCGATCCGTCCGGCCGGGAGGCCGCGCGCCGCGGCTTCTTTGCGCGACTGACGCTCGAGCCCTTCGAATCAGGCTCGGTCATCCCGCACGAGCGGACGCTCGACCGCCCGCGGGCCGATCGCCAGCGGCTCCTGGCCGCCACCCGGACCCATCTCAGCGCCGTCTTCCTCCTGCATCCGGATCCGGGGGCCGAGGTGGCGCGTCTCCTGCGCGGGGCGCTCGAGGGGGATCGAGGGGTGGAAGCGCGGGACCTCGAAGGGACCCGGAGCCGCGTCGTCCGCGTGGAGGACGCCGAGCGGAAGGCCTTCCTGGCGGACCGCCTGCGTGGCCAGTGGTGCCTGATCGCCGACGGCCACCATCGATACGAGTCCGCCCTGGCCTACCGCGACGAGCGGCGGGCGCGCGGTTTTCGAGATGCGGAGCACGTCCTGGTGTTTCTCTGCAGCCTGGAGGACCCGGGCCTCGCGATCTTTCCGATTCATCGCCTGGTGCGCTCCCTGCCCGGCTTCGATCCCGCCCGCTTCGCGGAACGGATGGCGGGACTGTTCCGGCTCCTCCCGGCCGCGGATCCGGAGTCCCTCCTCCAGTTGATGACCTCGAGGCGCGACCGGCCGGGAGTGTTCGGGCTGGCGCTCGAGGGAGGACGCCTGGTTTTGGCCGAGTGGAGGGAAGGGGAGGGACTGACCCTGCCGGAGATGGCGCAAACCCCCGCGCCGCTTCGGAATCTCGATGTGGTCCTTCTGCACCGCCTGGTCCTGGAACATCTCCTGAAGATCACCCACGAGGCCGAGGCCGGGCAGGACCATCTCGACTACGTGAAGGACCGGCGCGAGGTCTTCGACCGCGTGGCCGAAGGCCGGGCGCAGATCGGCGTGCTCATGAACCCGACGCGCCTGGAGCAGGTGATGGCTGTCACCCGGGGGGGCTACCGGTTGCCGCAGAAGTCGACCTATTTCTACCCGAAGGTTCTCACCGGGCTGGTATTCGATCCCCTCGACTGATCAGGTGCGACCCGGTCCAAGGGGCCAGGGGCTCAGGGCGCGCAGGCGAGACACCACGCCCTCGAGCGCCGCCGCGGCAAGCTCGGGATCCTCCTCCCTGTTCAGCTCGCCTGCGGAGAAGGTGATCGCCCCGCGTGCCGTCACCGGGTCGATGCCCATCGCCTGAAGGACATGGGACGGCTTGCGCGCCCCGGTGGTGCAGGCCGAGCCGCTCGCCGCTTCGATTCCCGCCGCGTCGAGGGCGAGCAGGACGGCCTCCGCCTCGGCTCCCAGGATGCAGAAGCTGACGTGACCCGGTAGCCTGCGATCGGAGTGACCGGTCCACACCAGGCCGTCGAGGCGCTCCGCGACCGCCCCCCGCAGCCGCGCGGCCAGTTCCCGGGCGCGCGCGTCGCGGCGGTCCATCCCCCTCGCCGCCAGTCGCGCCGCCGCGCCGAATCCGACCGCGGCCGCGAGAGGCTCGGTTCCGGCCCTCAGTCCCCCTTCCTGAGTCCCCCCTTCGATGAGCGGCAGGAGCCGCAGCCCCTTCCGCACCCGGAGGGCGGCGATCCCCTGCGGCCCGTACAGCAGGTGCGACGTCAGGGTCACCAGATCCGGGCCGTCGGCCGTTTCGCGCCAGGCGGGCGTTCCCGCCGTCAGGGTGGCGTCGCAGTGGAACGGGACGCCATGCGAACGGGCGATACGGCACAACTCCGCCAACGGCTGGATCGTGCCGATTTCTCCGCTCGCGTGCGCCACGCTCACCAGGATCGTGTCGTCCCGCAGCGCCCGCGCCAGGTCGTCCGGGTCGACCCGGCCAAGCCGATCCACGGGAAGGAGCGTCACCCGGAAGCCCTGTCTCTCGAGAGTGCGCAGCGGGTGGAGCGTGGCGATGTGCTCCGTCTGAAGGGCGATCAGGTGACCGCCCCTGCGCCCCGAGGCTGCGGCCATCCCCTTCAGCGCCAGGTTGTTCGACTCGGTTGCCGAGGAGGTGAACAGGATCTCCTCGGCGGGAACGGCGAGAAGCCCAGCCACCTCGGCGCGCGCCTCATCGATCGCCTGGCGCGAAGTCGGGCCGCGGGCATGGAGGCTCGACGCCACTCCGAATCGGGCCCCGAAAAAAGGGAGCATCGCCTCGAGAACCTCGGGGGCGACGGGGGTGGTGGAGATGTGATCGAAATAGATTCGTTCCGGCATGCTCTAGGCCTCAGTCCCGAGGGGCCTGCGTCCCGGGCCTGACCCGGCAATTCCGGAGCCGGAGAAGCGTATGCCGCAGCCGCTCCGATCCCCGAATCAGGTTCTCCGTCAGGAGCGACAGCCGATCGAGCGACGCCATGAGGCGCCGGCCGTCGTCCCGGAGGGCCGCCTGCCTTCCCCTGCATTCCGCCAGGAGAGTCTCGACCGAAACGATGCTTCGGCTCACAGCGGGTGGCCTGGGAACGCGGGCCGGGAAGTTGAGGATTTTCATCGGCTTCTTGGAGTCCATGGGGTGCACAGAGTTTACGGCGAAAGGCTCCCGAGTCAAGGACCAGGGGTGCAAAGACCATTTGTACTTGACTTTAGGTAGGACGCGCCGTACTTAGGGTGAGATTTGGCGCCCGGCCGACTCTCAATGCCAGCATCCTAGGGCCTTCGTGGAGGGGGCTGCTTGATGCGCAGGACACCGCGAACCGCGCTCGTGGCGATCCCCTTCGTCTGCCTGCTCGCCGCCCTGCTGTTTCAGTCGGCGCGACTCGAGACGCCCGCCGTTTCGCCAGCGGGTTCCCCCCGGCACCCCACCGTCGAGCCGGGATTGCCACTTCGAATCGATCTCGCGGTGCGCGACGATCGTCCGGGCTCCGGCGACCCGGCACGCGTCGAGGCGGTGATCGACGCCGCCGACGACCTGCGCGAGGTCTCCCTCGAATGGGTTTTTCCGGAGGGGGTGCGGCAGGACGCCGTCGAGGATTCTTCGCCTGCCGCCATGCGCCTGCGGTCCGGGGAGCGGAGGGTGCTGAACGTGCCCGTGAGGGCCACCCGGGAGGCGGACCTCCCCATCCGGCTCAGGGCATCTTTCCAGGTGGCGGACGGTCGGTGGTTCCGCACCGAGCAGGGAGTGCTGTGGCGCCGGGGACCGAAAACGCCGGAGGGACGGCACCACGCCGGCGCCTTTGAGGTGAACGGGGTCCCGGTGTCGGAGCCTCTTCCATGAGGCGACTCTTCCTGGCGTTCCTCGTAGTCGCCGCCGCCATCGTCCCCGCTCTCGCCGATTACAACGTGAGCGGCCGGTTCGTCTACGTCGACCGCGAGTTCGACGCCAACGGCTTCACGGGGGTCGAGCCCCAGAAGCCGATCCGGTTCGCCTCCGTCCAGGTCCTGGAGGGGACCAAGATCGTCGGGAGCGGGGTCACCGACGCCACGGGCAACTTCGTCCTGGGGGTCGTGGCCTCGCAGACCAAGGACATCTACGTCCGCGTCCTGGCCCGCCGCCAGACGACCACCAACGTGCCGATCGACATCCGTTCCGGGAACCAGTCGGGGGACATCTGGTCGGTCCGGACGCAACTGTTCACCGCCCACCCGCCGAACCAGGACCTGTTCATCGGGACCCTCGCGGCCACGCCGGGAGCGGGGGGCGAGCCGTTCAATCTCTATGACTCCGTCCTCGTCGGAAGCGAATACCTCGCTTCGATGCGGGGCGCCGGATCGTACCCGCTCCTCATCGTGGTGTTCAATGCGGCGAACCCCAATCTCTCGAGCTTCAATCCCTCGAACGACACGATCACCCAGGCGCGCAACGCGGGATACGACGACACGGTGGTCATGCACGAGATGGGGCATTATGCCCAGTACAATTTTTCGGCTTCCGACAGCCCGGCTCTCGAGCACCACCTGAGCGACTGCAACCAGAACCTCATGCTGGCGTTTGACGAGGGGAACGCGACCTTCTTCGGCCTGTCGGCGCGGCGCTTCGCCAACCTGCCCCATGCCTCGACGTACGTCCGCACCACGGGACTGCCCGGGCCAGGCAACCTCCAGTTCTACTTCGACGCCGAGACGCAGATCCCGTTCATCTGCCGCGGCGCCTCCAGCGAGACGACGGTGTACGCCGCGCTCTGGGACATCGGCGACGGCCCGGCGACCCCCGACGAGACGCCCGGAACGGAGGAGCCCTGGGACCTCCTGCAGGGACTCGACGCCGAGTACTGGCGGGCCATGACGATCCGGCTGCCCGCGACCACCAACATCAGCCTGGAAGACTTCTGGGACAGCTGGTTCTACCCCACGGTGAACAATGGCCGGTTCGCCGAGATGAAGGCGGCCTTCCGTGAGCTCGGGGTCGAGTATTTCGTCGACGCGTTCGAAATGAACGACTCCGTGGCCGAGGCGCGTCTTCTCGTCCCCAGCACCGCCGCCCAGCACGCCACCTTCTTCGCCGATCGGAACGGCGATCTTCTGGGCGAGGCGGACACCGACGTGTTCGCCTTCGATGCCGTGGGCGGGACCAGCTATACCATCGAGACGCTCAGCCTCCTGGGGGACGCCAACACGGCGCTGACGCTCCTGGCCAGCAACGGCAGCACCGTGCTGGCCAGCAACGACGACCGGAGCGCGACCGACGCGTCCTCGCTGATCGTCTACACGCCGCCGTCCACCGGACGTCTGTACGTCCGGGCGGTCCATTCCCCGGACTTCGGCATCTACGGGTCGTACGATCTGCGGATCGCCGCCAGCACCGGCGGCATCGACAGCGACGGCGACGGATACTCCACCGACACCGACTGCAACGACAACGATCCGCTGGTCCATCCCGGGGCGACGGAGCGCTGCAACGGCTTCGATGACAACTGCGACACCCGGGTGGACGAGGGCTTCGACCGCGACGGGGACGGCTTCACCACCTGCAACGGCGACTGCAACGATGGCAACGCCCAGATCCATCCCGGCGTCCCGGAGATCTGCAACAGCGCCGACGACAACTGCAACGGGGTGGTCGACGAAGGCTTCGACGCCGACGGCGACAGCTACAGCTCCTGTGGCGGCGATTGCAACGACTCCAATCCGCTCATCAATCCGGGGCGGACCGAGATCTGCAACGGCATCGACGACAACTGCAACATGACCGTCGACGACGGGTTCGACGCCGACGGCGACCTCTTCACCACCTGCAACGGGGACTGCAACGACGCCAACCCCCTGATCAATCCGGGGCAGGCGGAGGCGTGCAACGGCGTGGACGACAATTGCAGCCTGGGGGTCGACGAAGGGTTTCCGGACACCGACCTCGATGGCGTGAAGGACTGCTTCGACCCGGATGACGACAATGACGGGGTGTTGGATGGCGCCGACTGCGCGCCCGTCCTCTATTCCGTCGCCAGCGTGCCCGGAGAGGCGCTCAACCTGGTCGTGAGCGGCTCTCCGGACAGCAACCTCCTGATCTGGACGCCGGTCGCCCAGGCCAACGTCTTCAACGTCTATCGCGGGCAGGTCCCGATCACCGGCTGGGGCTTCCAGAGCGCCTGCCTCATGTCGGAGGCGGCGAACCTCCAGCTGTCGGAGACGCAGTCGCCGCCACGCGGGACCTTCTATTACTACCTCCAGGCCGCCAAGAACGTCTGCGGGGAGGGAACGCTCGGCACCGGCACAGGCGGGATCGTCCGGCCGATCGCCGTGCCCTGCCAGGCCCAGAACCGTGACACCGACGGCGATCTCGTGCTCGACATGACCGACAACTGCCCGCTCGTTTCGAACGCCTCCCAGGCCGACCAGGACCGCGACGGACGGGGGGAGGCTTGCGACAACTGCCTGGCCACGTACAATCCCAGCCAGAGCGACGGGGATGGCAACGGGCTGGGCGATGCCTGCCAGGACCACGACGGCGACGGTTTCTTCGCCGACGTCGACTGCGATGACAACATCGCGGCCGTCCACCCGGGAGTCACGGAGATCTGCAACGCCAGGGACGATGACTGCGACGGCACGATCGACGAAGGGTTCGGCACCGGCGTCTTCTGCAGCGCAGGCATCGGCGGCTGCTTCCGCGCCGGAACCATCGTCTGCGCGTCTCCCAGCACCACCACCTGCAGCGTCGTGGCGGGTTCGCCGACGACCGAGTTCTGCAACGGCGTGGACGACGACTGCGACGGCAGCGTGGACGAGGGGTTCGACCAGGACAACGACACCTACACGACCTGCGCCGGGGACTGCAACGACTCCGTGGCCGCCATCCATCCGAACGCCGTCGAGGTGTTCAACGGGGTCGACGACGACTGCAACAACATCATCGACGACGTCGTCGAACAGGTCACGATCACCCTGGCGACCTACAGGATCTCGAACAGCACGCTGACCGTGGAGGCGAGGACCAACTATCCCCTGGGGTCGGTCACCCTTTCGGTCCAGGGCTACGGGGTCATGACCTGGGTCCCCGCGGCCAGCGTCTACCGGCTGACGGTCGCTCCGACCACGAATCCCGGCACCGTCACCGTCAACTCGACCGCAGGCGGAAGCGCCACGTCCGCAATCACTCCAATCTAGAGCGAGCCAGGACCCCGGGTCGCTTCGATCCGCCCCCTGCCAGGCCGCCACGCCAGAGCCCGAGGATCCGGTTGAGCGGATGACTGCGCGCCAGAAACTGCACCACCGGCCGTCGCCGAATCCCGAGTCGCCTGATCTCCCTTTTCAAGTGCGGGTGGTCCGGACTCAACCGCAAGCCCGAGACGAAGGTCCCGAAGGCCAGCCCCCGGTCTCCCGCCCGGAGGTAGACCCGGCCCAGGTTCAGGCGAATCTCCGGGTCGTAGAACTCCGCGCGCGCCGCGGCCTCGCAGACCGCCATCGCTTCCTGAAGACGATCCGACGACATCGCCAGGCACCACCCGTAATACGAGAGGTACTTCATCGGCACCGCCGATTCCTCGTGCCGGCGCGCTAGATGCACGGAGGCCTCGAAATACGCGAGCGCCTCGAGAAAAGCGCCGCGCCTTGCGGCGTCCTGGCCCTTGAGGAAGGCATTCTGGGACGCGGAACGACGCATGCGACCTCCCGGTGTACGGAAAAATATAGGGCCGGGGAAGCGAACTTCAAGGCCGGGATCGGAATCCCGTCCGGGGGAGAGGGGCCATCACAATAACGTCAGTCTGCGCCTGGGTGATCAGGCCTGGTCCATGGACTTGATCGCCGCCTCATTGAGCAGGACGTCGCCACGCTCCCGCAGGCGTTTGACCAGCGCGCGGTACAGGCGGTCCTGGCGCTGGCGCAGGAGACCGTCGCTGATGGAGTCACGCTGCGAGTTGAACTCGTCCTTGTGGTCCCGGCGCTCCGTCACGCTGAGCACGACGATCCCGGCGGATGTGGAGACCGGATCACCCAGCGTCCCGGGTGCGAGGCCGGCAATCTGCTTCTCGATGGCGGCATCCGGTGGGACGCCCGGAAGGCTGGAGCCGCGTGTCACGTCGGCCTGTTTCTTGATCTCGGTCTTCAGGGCGCGGGCCGCCGCCTGCAGGCCGCCCGCAGAGCCGACGATGCGGGCGACATTCTGACGCGCGCGCTCCTCCTGGAAATCCTTGAGGATCTGCGCGCGCGACTCCTGGAATGGCCTGGGAGACGACGGCAGGGTTCCGGTGACCTGGACCACGATCTGGCCCGTCGGCAGGGGGATCGGATCGCTCACCTGGCCGGGCGCCAGCTTGAGCATGCGTTCGACGACGGCCTGGGAGGCCATCAGGCCCGGCAGGGAGTCGCCCTCCCGGACCTCGCCGGTCTGCTGGACCGTGAGTCGCTGCGATTTGGCCACCTCCTCCAGGTTGCCTCCCGCGGCGGCGCGCGCGAATTCGGCGCTGCGCTTCTGCACTTCCGAGCGGGCGCGATCAAGCTGAATCTCCTGCCGGAGCGTATCGCGGACCTCCTCGAGGGGCGTGGTGTGCGGCGGGCGGCTGCCCGTGACCTTGATGATATGGAATCCGAAGGGCGACCGCACCAGGTCGCTGAGGCCCCCTTCCGGAAGGGTGAAGGCCGCGTCCTCGAAATCCTTGACCATCTGGCCGCGGCCGAAACACTTGAGGTCGCCGCCGACCTGCGCCGTCGAATCCTCGGAGAACTTGCGCGCCAGCTCGGCGAAATCACCGCCCGACCGGGCGCGCTTTAGGACGTCGCGCGCCTTGTTCTCGGCCTTGGCCACGACGTCGGCGGCGGCGCCGCTTGGCACCTTGAAGAGGATGTGCGAGGCGCAACGCTGCTCGCCGGTGTTGAAACGGGTGGCCTTGAATCGCTCGTAGGCGTCCGTCACGTCCTGATCGGAGACGTTCTGGGATGAGGCGACCTCCGATGCGCCGAAGAGAACGAAGATCCCCGTGCGGCCCTCTCCCTGGGCGTACCGGTCGAGGTGCCCGTCGTAGTACGACTTCAATTCGGATTCGCCGGGGGATGACGCCACTCCCGCCTTGGCCGGATCGACGAGGATGTACTCGACATTCGCCTTCTCGTTCCGCTTCCGGAACTCGTCCTGGATCTCCGCATCGCTGACGGTGACGCCGTCTTCGATCATGCGGCGGAACTTGTCGATCACCAGGCCCCGGCGCACCTGGTCCTCGTAATCGGAGACGCTCATCCGGTTGCCACGGAACAGATTGTGATAGCGCTCCTTGCCGATGAACTGGCCGCCCTCCTGGAAGTTCGGATCGCGCATGATGGCATCGACGACTTCGCGGGCGGTCACCGTGATCCCCTGGCGCAGGGCCTCCTGGTAGATCAGCTCCTGCTCGACGAGGGTGTTGATCGCCTGCTGTCCAATCCGGATCAGGGACCTCTGCTGGGCGTACTGCTCCCCGAGGATCGACTGGTACGTGCTGTCGAGGCGCCGGGCATACGACTGCAGGGTGGCCACGGGGATCGACACGCCATTGACCCTGGCGGCCCATTCCGCCTCGGGGCGCGATCGCGACGTGCCGCCGCCCCAGGTGGCGAAAGCCCACCAGATGAACATAAAAATGATGATGACGAGAAGCCACTTGAGGTAGCGGAACGAGTCGCGCATCTGCTTCAGCATCGGTACTCTTCCTCGGGTGTCTACAGGGCCTATGGTCGCCTTGGAGAGCCACCAGTCTAACGGCGGAGGGGAGGGGCCCGCAAGTGGATCTCTTGCGTAATGCCCCGCCACTCCTATATTTGAGTCGGTATCCTGGAGCGATCGGCGCGGGGCCACGACCCCTGTGGCCCTAAGCCGTGTCTGCTCAGTGGGTTGAGAGAAAAGCCTGAGTCTCGCGCCCCGTGTGGGCCCGGAGACCTCAGGGTCTTGAGGACACCTTCATGGGGCAGGCCAGCCACAAACCACCGATCCTCCTCGATTGGGCGACCATCTCGTATCGCAGCATCATGAGGGGCGTCGTGTACCTGGTCCTGCTGCTCGCGATGGGCGGCGTGTTCTTCTACCTGCGCGCCGCACGACGAGCCACTCCCGAGGAGCTGGCGCTGCAGGACATCAACCGGGCCGAGCGCATGTACCGGGAGGCTTCGGCAGGCGCCGATCCATCCTTCGCGCGGGTCATCGAGAGCGCCGGCAAGATCCTGGACTCGGCCCGGCTGCTTTACGAGCGCAAGGACTTCGTCGAAGCCCGCGCGGCGGCCCAGCAATCGCAATCCTTCTCGCAGAAAATCCTTGAAGGTTCTGCCGGCGAGAGCTTCACCGCGAAGATCTACAAGTACGAGGGCGACGTCAAAATCAAGCGCTCGAGACAATTCGTCTGGGACGACGTCAGCGGGAACACCGCCCTCAAGGTCGGAGACCAGATCAAGACCGCGAGCAACGGGTCGGCCCAGATCATCTACTTCGACGGGACGATCACGACGATCAACCCCGGCTCCCTGCTGGAGATTCGGGAGCTGTTCGAGGACCCCACGACCAAAGTGCGCAAGGTCCGCGAGAAGCTGAACTGGGGCGGCGTCTCGGCCACGATGCCCGGGGCGAACGTGGCCGGCTCCTTCCACGAGGTGGCCACCGAGTCCGCGACGGCGAGGGCCGTGGACAAATCGCAATTCCAGGTGGCCTACGACGCCGGGACCCGGAGCACCCGCACGGAGGTGCAGAGCGGCTCGGCGGAGGTGCAGACGGCCGGCAAGACGATGACCCTGAAGCCTCTCGAGCGGATGGAAGTCACCGCGGAGCAGGTGGTGAGCCGCGTGCGACTCCTGCCGCCGCCGGCCCTTCTCGATCCGACCGACCAGCGGGTCTTCCTGCACGACGATCCTCCGGCGGAGTCCACCACGCTGCGCTGGGCCAAGGTCGCGGGGGGCGAACGGTACCGCCTGCAGATCGCGCGCACCGCGCTGTTCGGCGAGCTGCTGCTCGACAAGTCCGACATCCACTCGACCAGCGTCCAGATCCCCGGCCTGCAGGAGGGCAACTACTACTGGAAGGTCTCGGTCATCGACGCCGCGCGCGTGGAGAGCCACTTCTCCGAGATCCGGAAATTCAAGGTCGCCAGCTCTCGCGAGCAGCGCCTGGACGACAGCACTCCGCCCCCTCTCGATGTCGTCGATTTCCTGCCTTCCGGCCACCTGGTCATCATCAACGGCCGGACCGAGCCGGGCGCCGTCCTTCTCGTGGACGGCCAGAAGGTGGATGTTTATGACGACGGGGCCTTCACGGCCGTCGTGCGGATGAAGAGGGACGGCCCCAACGAGGTCCAGATCGTGGCCCAGGACGGGGCGGGAAATACGACGCGGCTGAGGCGCAGCGTTTACGTGGAGTCCTACTAGAGGGACTCGCCATGCGCCCTGAATCGAAAATCCTCGTAGTCCTCCTGGACGGCACGCAGGGCGGTCGGTCGGCCTGGCGATCGCGCGGCGACTCCGAGCGCTTCACGGTGACGCGCTTCGGCCGGCTGAAGGAGAAGGCCCTGAAGTCTCATGGCATCGACGCGGTGCTGTATCAGGTGGACGAGACCGGTGAGTCCGCGGCTCGCCTCCGGGAGATCAAACGGCTCGCCCGCGGCGCTCCTCTCCTGCCGTTCCGACTCCAGAGCACGCAGGGTCGTCGTCCCGCCCGAGGCCGGGCCAGGCCGAGACCGGAGGGCGAGGCTCCCGCGATTCCCATCACCCTGCCGGTCGATCCGGCCCTCGTCGAGGTCCTGATCGATCGCGAACGTCAGCTCGCCGACCTGCGGCAGCGCGTCCGCCGGGAGAGCCTCCGGTCGCGGGACGCGGAGGCACGCATGCAGGCCCACGCCGCCATCGTGCGCCTCACGAGCAACGAGCTCGATCCCCAGCGCATCATGGACGTGGCGATGGAGCGGGTGCGGGAGTTTCTCGCGCTGCGTGCCTGGATGTTCCTGATGTCCGACCCGGAGCAGGGTCTCCTCACGGTGGAGCGGACATTCGGAGAGGGGATGGGCGCGCTCAAGGGGAGACGCTACGGGATGGGTGAAGGCGTGGCCGGGCGCGCGGCGCAGAGACGCCAGCCGGTGCTCCTGGACGATGCGGGCACCTCCGCATTCGGCCCGGCGGATCCATCGAAGCCCGTGCCCGCACGGTCGGTCGTCGCCGTGCCGCTCCTGAGCCGGGGGCGGCTGATCGGGGTGGTTGCGGCGGTCGACCGCGTGCGGGCGGGCCATTTCACGAACCACGACGCCCGCCTGCTGGCGACCCTGCTCGAGCCCGCGGGCGTGGCGATCGACAACGCCCTGCTCCTGCGGAAATCGGAAGAACTGTCCATCACGGACGACCTGACCAAGCTCTACAACTCCCGTTTCCTCAACTCGACGCTGAGGCGCGAGGTTGAGCGCAGCAAGCGTTACCGCACGCCGGTGTCCCTGATCTTCCTCGATCTGGACGGCTTCAAGAACGTGAACGATCAGCACGGCCACCTCTGGGGAAGCCGCACGCTCGTCGAAGTGGGGAAGGTCATCGCCCAGACGGTGCGCGAGATCGATATCGTGGCTCGCTTCGGCGGCGACGAGTTCACCGTGATCCTGCCGCAGACGGGACCGGAGGGCGCGGCCATCATCGCGGAACGCATCCGGCAGCGGATTGAAGAAACGCCGTTTCTGGCGTCCCACGGAATGGACGTGCGCATCAGCGCCAGCCTGGGAATCGCCTCGTTTCCCGACCACGGTCAAAGCAGGGACGACCTGCTGGCGCGCGCCGACCATGCGATGTACGTGGTCAAAGGACGAGGCAAGAACGGGGTGGCGCTTGCCGAAGCGGAGAGTCCGCGACCGGAAATCGTGGAAAGCGCGCGATGAATCGTCAGAAATTACCGTAACTTCGCTCGTCGCAAGGAGTTGCGTCAAAAAGTCAACGATTTGACTTTGGCGGAGCAGGGCCATAATATTAGCCGCGCCCGTAAGGGCTTGTCGCACGGTCTGTTACACGATCCCGCGATTGTAGGCCGGGACGGAAAACCTAAGGAGGCGCTGGTGGGAGCGACGATGGCCTGGAGTCCACGGTCGGTGCTCAGTCTGTTCTCGAACGATCTCGCCATCGACCTGGGAACAGCCACCACGCTGGTCTACGCCAAGGGCAAGGGGATCGTCCTGTGCGAGCCCTCGATCATCGCCGTCAACCAGCGCACCGGCAAGGTGGAGGCCGTCGGCAAGGAAGCGAAGGAGATGCTCGGCCGCACGCCGGCCAACATCATCGCCATCCGGCCGATGAAGGACGGTGTCATCGCGGATTTCGAGCACACCGAGAAGATGCTCGACTACTTCATCAAGAAGGCGCACAACCGCAGCCTCGGCGTGCGCCCCCGCATCGTGATCTGCGTGCCGTCGGACATCACCCAGGTCGAGAAGCGGGCCGTGAAGGACAGCGCCTACCGTGCCAAGGCCTCCGAGGTCTACCTGGTGGAAGAGGCGATGGCCGCCGCGATCGGCGCCGGCCTCCCCGTGACCGAGCCGACGGGCAACATGATCGTGGACATCGGCGGCGGGACGACGGACGTGGCGGTCATCTCGATGGCCGGAATCGTCTACTCCCGTTCGGTGCGCATCGCGGGCAACCGGATGGACGAGGACATCATCCAGTACATCAAGCGCAAGTACAACCTGCTGGTCGGCGAGCGTACGGCGGAGGAGATCAAGATCAACATCGGCTCCGCCTTCCCCCTGGATGAGGAGCTGACCATGGAGATCAAGGGGCGCGACCTGGTCGAGGGGATCCCCAAGACCCTGGTCATCTCCGACGAGGAGATCCGCGAGGCCCTCTCGGAAACGGTGTCCAACATCATCGAGGCGGTGCGGGTGGCTCTCGAGCAGACGCCGCCCGAGCTCTCCGCGGACATCGTGGACAAGGGGATCGTCCTCACCGGTGGCGGCTCGCAGCTGAAGAACCTGGACAAGCGTCTCCGCGAGGAGACCGGCCTCCCCGTCTCGATGGCGGACGACCCGCAGGCCTCGGTCGTCCTGGGGACGGGGAAGATGCTGGATGATTTCAACCTCCTGCGCAAGATCGCGATCGACTGATCGGCCTTTCGCAGGCCCGTCCTCCCGGATCGAGCGGGGAGGCTGAGTCGATGGCCCATCTCCTCACCGAGCGCAAGCCGTACCTTTTGCTTCTCATCCTGCTGACCTTCAACCTCGGGCTGATGTCCTCGCGCATCAAGAACGCCTCCGAGCACTCGCTCCTCGGGGAGGGAATCCTGAGTTTCGGGTCGCCCTTCCTCAAGGCGGCGGGGGCGATCGGGCAGGGCGTCTCCGGCACCTGGAACGCCTACGTCGGGCTCCGGGGCGTGGAACAGGAAAACCGGCGCCTGCGCGAGCAGCTGGATGCCCTGGTCCTGCAGTCGCACGAGGCGGCGGAGGCGCGGCAGGAGCTGGAGCGCCTGCGCACGCTGCTCGACCTGCGCGCCGGCGTTCCCTTCGAGAGCGTGCCGGCCCGGGTGATCGCTCGCGGCGTGGACGGCGGCGCGCGCGTGGTCACGCTCGACCGGGGAGCAGGCGCGGGAGTGCGCATCAACCAGCCGGTGATCACCCCGCGCGGAGTCGTCGGTCGGATCATCGATGCGGCGGGAGGGGCCAGCAAGGTGCAGACCATCCTCGATCCGAACGCGGGCGTCGCCGGCCTCATCCAGAGGACGCGGGTCCAGGGCATGATCGTGGGAGACGGGGATCGCGGCTGCCGCATGGAGTACGTGAGCGAGCTGGCAAACGTCGAGGTCGGGGACGTGGTGGTCACATCGGGGCTCGATCAGATCTATCCGAAGGGGTATACGCTCGGGGTGATCGCGGCGATCGGCGAGGGGGAGGGTCTCACCAAGATCATCGAGATCCGACCCGAGGTCGACTTCCGCCGCCTGGAGGAGGTCCTGGTGCTCCTGAAGCCGATCGGACCGCCTGAGAAGAGCGGGCCATGAGGACGATCCGCGGCCTGCTGGCCCTGGGGACTGCGGCTCTGGCGCAGGCCCTGGTGTCCCGCTACGTTCCAGTCGCCGCCGGCTACTGCGACCTGTTCACCATCGTGGTCGTCTACTACGGCTTGACCTGCCCGCCCTCGGCGGCGATGGCGATGGGCACCGGCGCGGGGCTGGTGGAGGACTCGCTCATCGGCTCCATCCTCGGGATGAACGGGTTCAAGAAGACGCTGATCGGCTATCTGGTCGGCACGATCGGCTCCCTGTTCATGCTGAACCAGGCGATCCCGAGATTCGGTATCCTGTTTGCGGCGACCGTGTTCGATCCCCTGGCCGAATGGGGCCTCTCGATGGCGATGGGCCGCAGTTTCGTGTTCCCCGGACCGCTGCCCATCCTGCAGCTGGGGCTTGGCAACGGCGTGTTCGGCCTGCTGTTTTTCTGGGTGGCCGCAAGGCTCCCCTGAGGACCATGGGCTTCGAGCAGGACTACAAGGGATTCCAGGACTACTACGAGGCGCGGCGTCTCAATGTCCGCATCCTCATCATCCAGGCCCTGTTCGGGGCGGTGCTGGTGGTCTACCTGCTGGCGTTCTGGTACCTGCAGGTCGTCAAGACGGACCATTACAGGAGGCTGTCCGACAGCAATCGGCTGCGCCGTGTCACCATCATGCCGCTGCGCGGAGTCATCAAGGATGCCGAGAACCGCGTCCTGGCGAACAGCCGGATCGCATTCAACATCCGGCTCGACCGGGAAAAGGTGCCGGACATGCGGGCCTTCTTCCCCAAGCTGGCCGGGATCCTCGGAATTCCGGAGGCCACGCTCCACGAGCGCCTGGCGAAGTATCGCGGTCGTCCCGCGTTCGAGCCGGTCATCCTGAAGGAGGATGTCGATCTGGCCGAGGCGGCCTACATCGAGTCCCGGCGCCTGGAGCTGCCGATGCTGTCGGTCGAGGTGGAGTCGCGACGCAACTACCTGTACGGCCCGCTTGCGGCGCACGCGCTGGGGTATGTCGGCGAGGTGAGCGAGGACCAGATCAAAACCGATCCGTCCGGGGAATACGACCTGGGAGAAATCGTCGGCAAGGCCGGCGTGGAGAAGCAGTACGACGCCGGACTGAAAGGCGTGAAGGGGTGGAAGCAGGTGGTGGTGAACAGCCTCGGGCGCGAAATCCAGGAGATCGAGGAGGGGCGCAAGTCGAACCCCGGACGGGCCCTCAGGCTGAGCATCGACCTCGACCTGCAGCGCGCGCTGGAGGATGCCTACGCGGACGAAGCCGGCTCCGCGGTGTTCCTCGATCCCCATTCGGGTGCGGTCCTGGCCATGATTTCCCGTCCGGCATTCGATTCCAACGTGTTCTCGCGCCGTTTCTCGCAGGACACCTGGGACGGCCTGGTGCGCGACCCGCGGCACCCGCTGCAGAATCGCGTGTCGCTCTCGAAATTCGCCCCCGGGTCGGTCTTCAAGATCGTCATGTCGATCGCCGCCCTCGAGGAGGGCGTTGCGACACCGGCGCGCACCGACCACTGCACCGGCTCGTGGCGCTTCGGCGACAAGACCTACCAGTGCTGGGCGATCCGCAAGGGAGGGCACGGCTACCTCAGGATGCGGGAGGCGATCATCCAATCGTGCAACGTCTACTTCTACCGTCTCGGCAACGAGATGGGGATCGAGCGCATCTCCAGATGGGCGCATCGCCTCGGATTCGGGGAACCGACCGGCATCGACCTGCCGTACGAGGAGTCCGGAACCGTCCCCGACCCCGATTGGAAACGGCGGGCCATCCCGCGCGACCCGGTCTGGCACCCGGGAGAAACGATCTCGGTGTCGATCGGCCAGGGGGCCCTCGAGGTGACGCCGATTCAGATGGCGGTGTTCGCGGCGGCGATCGGCAACGGCGGGACGCTCTATCGCCCCCACCTGGTCCTGTCGCGCGAGGTGCGGGAAGGGGTGGAGGAGGACGAACGCCAGGACTACGTGGTCCGCCGGGTGGATCTGAAACCGAAGACGCTCGAGGTCATCAAGGACGCCATGTGGGGTGTGGTGAACGACGAGGGCACGGGGGGGCGGGCCCGGATCGCCGGGCGAGACATCTGCGCCAAGACCGGGACGGCCCAGGTGTTCAAGGCGTCGCGCGATGTCGACGCCGACAAGCTCCCGAAGGAGAAGCGGGACCACGCCTGGTTCGTCGGGTTCGCGCCCCGGGACGACCCGAAAATCGCCTGGGCGGTGTTCGTGCAGAACGGCGGGCATGGCGGGACGACGGCGGCGCCGATCGCCCGCGCCGTCCTGGAGCGCTTCTTCGGGAAGCAGGATGTGCGTCTGGGGGTGCAGCAGCTTGCCAGCGTGGCGGTATCTCAATAATTTCGACTGGATCCTGCTCCTGGCGATCCTGGCCGCCTGCTCGGTCGGGCTGGCGGTCATCTACTCCGCGACCACCGGGACACCCAGCAGCGGAGCCTTCCATCGCCAGTTGATCTGGCTGGGACTGGGCCTTCTGCTGATGGCCCTCGCCCTGCTCATCGACTACCACACTCTGGCGGAATTCTCCTACGTGTTCTACGGCCTCGGGCTCCTCCTCCTGGCCCTGACCCTGGTGTACGGCCGGGTCGTGAACGCGAGCAAGTCGTGGCTGGGCGTCGGCGGAATGCAGTTCCAGCCATCGGAGCTGGCGAAGGTCGCCACCATCCTGATGCTCGCGGCGTACATGGGACGCGAGCGAGTGCGCGGCCTTGGAGTGCTCCATTTCTCGGCGATCTGCGCTTTGGTCGGGCTGCCGGTTCTCCTGATCATGAAGCAGCCGGACCTCGGCACCGCGGTCACCTTCGCCCCGTTGTTCGCCGGCGTGGTGTTCGTCGGCGGGATCAGGGTGCGGACTCTCCTGATCCTCGGCATCATCGCCACCCTGGCCCTGCCCCTGGCATGGGGACACCTGAAGCCGTATCAGAAGGAGCGGGTCAAGACCTTCCTCGAGCCGACCCGCGATCCGAAGGGATCCGGCTACCAGCTGATCCAGTCGCTCATCGCGGTCGGGTCGGGCGGCTTGATGGGGAAGGGTTTCCTCTCGGGAACGCAGGGTCAGCTGCAATTCCTGCCGGAGCAGCACACCGACTTCGTCTTCGCCGTCCTGGCCGAGGAGCGAGGCTTCGTCGGGGCGTTCCTGGCCCTGGGCCTGTACTTCGCGATCATCTATCGCTGCCTTGCCACGGCCCGCGCCGCCCGCGATCGTCTCGGCGTGTTCCTGGCGATCGGGGTGGTGTGCGTCTTCGCCGGCCAGGCGCTGCTGAACATCGGCGTCGTCGTCGGTCTCCTGCCCACCACCGGCGTGCCGCTGCCTCTGATGAGCTACGGCGGCTCATCGCTCGCCAGCACCCTCCTGGGAATGGGACTGGTGCTGAACGTCTGGATGAGACGTCTGGTCAACTGAGAACCCGGCGCCATAGTCGGACAGGCTCCTGGGGGCCCCATGCGTCGCGAAATCCTGATCGAGGGGATCACTCCGGAAACCCGCATCGCCGTGCTCGAGGACGACCACCTGGCGGAGCTCCACGTCGAACGGTCCTCGGCCCGCGGCGTCGCCGGAAACATCTACAAGGGCCGCGTGAGCAATGTCCTCCCGGGCATGCAGGCGGCGTTCGTCGACATCGGCATCGACCGCGACGCGTTTCTGTACGTCGAGGACGCCGGGAGCCGGGTCGACCCAGACAGGCTCGAGGAGGGGGATCCAGGGGAGGAGGAGCCGGCGGGGATCCCCTCGAGCGGGACCCCCCCTCCGCCGCGCATCGAGGACCTGCTCGCGCCCGGACAGGAGATCGTCGTTCAGGTCAGGAAGGACCCGGTGGCGGACAAAGGGGCCAGGCTGACCTCGCACCTGTCGCTGCCCGGCCGGTTCCTGGTCTACCTGCCGGGAATACCCCACATCGGCGTGTCCCGCAGGATCGAGGACGTGGCCGAGCGCGAGCGACTCAAGGACGCGGCGCGCGACCTGGCCCGGGACCTGGGATTGCCCGGCGGTTTCATCGTCCGCACGGCGGGAGAGGGGAGAGACGCTTCGGATTTTCCGGCCGACGCGCGCTACCTGGCCCAGGCGTGGGAGGAGATCCGGCGCCGGACGGGATCCCTGGCGACGCCGGCTCTCCTGCACGAGGAAGCCGGAATGGTGATCAAGGTGCTCCGGGACCTCCTGAATCGTGACGTCGTCCAGGTCGTATGGGACGGCGAGGCGACAGGCCGTGAGGCGGAGGCGTTCGTGTCCCGGATCGAGCCGGACCTGATGCCGCGCATCCGCCGGCACACGGGACCGCGGCCCCTGTTCGAGGAGCGCGGGCTGCAACGGGAAATCGAGCGCTCCCTCCGGCCGCGCGTCTGGTTGCGATCGGGGGGATCGATCGTGATCAACCCGACCGAGGCCCTGGTGGCCGTGGACGTGAACACGGGCAAATTCGTAGGCAAGAACCGGCTCGAGGAGACGATTCTCAGGACCAATCTGGAGGCGGCGACGGAAATTGTCCGCCAGATCCGCCTGCGTGACCTGGGCGGAATCATCGTCATCGATTTCATCGACATGGCGGAGCAGGCGAGCAAGGACGAGGTCGTCAGGGTGCTCGAGGCCGAGATGCAGAAGGACCGGGCGAAGTCGCGCATGCTGCAGATCAGCGAATTCGGCCTGGTGGAAATCACCCGGCAGCGCACCCGTCGAAACCTGGAACGGGTGCTGTGCAGGCCGTGCCCCGCGTGCTCCGGATCGGGCCGCTTGAAATCACCGGAGACCATCCTCTGGGAGATCCTGAGGGAGATCCGGACTCTGGGCCCGATGGCGTCGGGCGCCCGGGTCACCGCACGGGTCCACCCGGAGGTGGCCGCCCGGCTGGCGGAACAGGGGGAGGGGCTGCTGCGCGGCGCGGCCACGTCCGCCCCCTGGCCGCCGCTCCAGTTCCTGCCGGACCCCACCCTCGGCCACGAGGAGTTCGCGCTGACGGTTCAGGACGCTCCCTGAGTCCGACCGGGGGCCCGCGAGGCCGGCCCCCTCGCCGACCCTCCAGGAGCCTGACGGTCCAGACGGACAGGCTTCCGGTCTCCTAAGCCCGGGCGGCCGCCGGACCGGCCGCCGGCAGGATCAGCTCGATGGTGGTGCCCTGGCCGGGCGTGCTGTCGATCCGGATGGAGCCGCCATGCTCGGCGACGATCCTCTGCACGATGGCCATCCCCAGCCCGGTTCCGTGGGCCTTGCCGTGGGTGAAGAACGGCTCGAATACCCGCCGGCGGACCTCCTCGGACATGCCGCACCCGCCATCCCGGACGCTCAGGTGACAGGAACCGTTGGCTCGGCCGCAGCGGATTTCCAGGAGCCCGCCGCTGCGCATCGCCTCCAGGGAGTTGGTCACCAGGTTGTGGAGCACGCGCAGGATGCGCGCCGCATCGACCGAGGCGCGTGCATCTTCGTCGAGGATCAACGCCAGGCTGATGTTGCTGCGCTGCAGGAGAGGCTGGAGCGGCTGGATGGTCTGGCGCACCAGGTCGGCGAGCGGCACAGGGAGCCGCTGCAGCGGCGGCGCTTCGCGCGAGAACTGCAGAAGATCTCCGGTGATTCCGGCCAGCCGGTCGGCCTCCGCCATGATCGTGGCGAGGTGGGGGCGCGAGGGATCCCCCTCCGGCGCGCGCTCGCGCAGCAGCTCGGCCAGGCCGCGGATCGAGGAGAGAGGGCTCCGTAGATCGTGGACGACGGCACGCGCCATCTGGCCGATGGCGAGCACGCGCTCGGCGCGAACCCGCTCCTCGACCAGATGGCTGTTCTGGATCGCCACCGCCGCCAGCCCGGCGAGGGCTTCCAGGAGGTGCAGATCGGGCTGGTGGTGCGGCAGGCGTTTCCTGCTGTCCAGATAGACCACGCCGATGACGTCCTGGCGGATCGCCAGAGGCAGGCACAGGATGGCCTGCAGCCGGAGACGGACGATGCTGTCGGTCGAGAGCTGCCCCCGATCGCCCGAGGCGACGTCACGGTAGACGGGTCGCCCGGTCGCCGCCACCTCCTCCACGACGGACAGGCTGACCTCGGCGCGGTCGGCTTCCTCGGAACTCCGGCGCCACTGGACGAGTTGCTCCCCCTCCTTCAGGAACAGGTAGCCGCGCTCCGCGCCGGAGAACCGGACCGCGCCGTCGAGCACCCTGTAGAGCACGTCCTCCACCGCGAGGGACGACGTGATGGTCCGGGCGACCTCCATGAGGGTGACCAGGCGGTCCTCCCGATCCTCGGCCCGAGCCCCCAGGATCAGGAAGCGCAGGGTGTAGGGGGAGCCGGGAGCGAGGTCGATGCGCATGCCGTGCGTCAGCGCGATGCCGCCTTCGGGCACGGGGCTTCCATCGACCCGGAGCTGTCCCGTGCCGGACGGATGCGGCACGAGGTGATGCTCGCCGCCGAACTGGACGATCTGCGCATGGATGGGCGCGATGCCCGGCGCCGGGAGCGGGAGGGTGGCGGAGCGATCGGATCCGATGGAGAACGGCGTGCGGTCGACCGCGACGACCCTGGTCAATCCATCGGAGCCGCGGATCTCGAGGCGTGCCATCTGGCGAGGCAAGGCTGTCCCTCCGCAGTGCCACTGCACGCCAATATGGTGTCGGGGAGAGCCGGAGGCAAACCGCACGGGCGCCGGGTGGCCCGGCCGCCGGGAGCCGCGCGAAACGGAGGGGTCCAGGTCCGCTCAGGACTTGACGCGGGTCTCCTGCCGGACCTTGAACTTCGCGTCCAGCTCCTTGAGCGTGTCGACGATTCCGCCGTACTCGAGCTCCTCATAGCCGACCATGGCCGGTCCGAAGAACCCCTGCTCGCGAATCTCGATCGCCTTGCGCGAGGCGTTGTCCCGGACCCTGTCCCAGAAGGGATGGTCGAAGGCGTCGGCCGGCTCGGCGAACCGGCCGTCCTTCATCGAGAACGCGACGCACGACACGATCGGCGGCCCGTCGAAGAAGGAGATGGGCGAGTTGATCGTCACCGGCATCAGCGGGCCGTGGTGGCTTCCGCGGCTGAAGCCGGAGACGTAGTGTGCCAGCCGGAACGGCGCCAGCATCTCGCCCGTGGCCGGGAACTGGCTCTGGACCCGGACCAGCATCACCGGGTCGTCCTTCCCGGAGTACTTGCCCGAGATGTTGTGAAGACGGGACGTGGAGACGACGGCCGCCACCTCGCCCGTCGAGCGCGTGCGGATCGACTCGACCACGAATCGGTGATTGTCGCGCAGCAGCGCCGCGACGTCGTAGATGTTCTCGGGCGTGTCGAGCTCGACGACCCGGTCTCCCTCGGTGTGGTTCACGTCCATGATCGTGAAACGGAACCCCTTCTTGATCTTCGGGCTCAGGATCAGGCCCGGGGCGAACATCGGGTCACAGAAGGCCAGGTAAAGCGGCAGATTGTAGGCGCCGGGCTCGGTCTTGTCGGCCATGAAGAGCAGGAACGGTTCGGCCTCCCTCTCGACGAACTCCATCTCGGCCGACGCCGGGCCGAGGCCGCGCACGTTCCCGGAGAAGGCGTCCTTGAGCAAATCCTGGCCGGCGCCGTAGAGTCCCTCCTGCTTCGCGACCTCCGTGGCGGCCTTGAAGGCGTCCCAGCACAGCTTGTGGACCTTGGGGCTGTCGACTCCCTGGGTGTGGGTCGACAGGATGGAAATGTCGTCGCCGGTGTGGCAGACGAAGGAGTCCACCAGGAGACCCTTGCCTTCGGAAGCGATGACTTCACGCACGCGCCGGATCATCGTCTGGCTGGGTTTGATGTGACCACCGATGCTGCCGACATCGGCCTTGATGATGGACAGCGTGATCTTCATGAGAGCCGGCCTCCTGACGGGAAAGTTTCCGAGAAGTTGTGATCGAAAGCAGCGTAGCACACAGCGCCTCGGCGAGTCCATGGGGAGAAGGGGGAAAGGCGCCCCGGCAGCTGCCTGGCCGGTGGAGGTCGCGGTCCGGCTCCCGTCCGTCAGCCGGCGCGGCGCCGGCCGGCCGCGGGAGCCGTTCTCCGGCCCCGGCGTGCCAGCCGCGACCGGCGCCTCAGTGTGGCGTCACGCTGGCGCCGCTTCTCCTCGGGAGTGCGGAAGGCAAGCCCGGGGACGGGAGTCGGACGGCCGGTCGCGTCGAGCGCGACCATGGTCACGAATGCGCTGCAGCAATGCGCCTGCAGGCCCGAGAGGGGGTCCTCGGAAAGGACCTTCACTCCGACCTCCATCGACGTGTGGAAGGCCGCGTTGACGGAGGCGTAGAGCTTGAGAATGTGGCCGAGCTTCACGGGGGCCCGGAA